>JAGMDR010000265.1 GCA_023128595.1 Planctomycetota bacterium
ACATTATGTTAAGCGAGCACCCCAATACATTGGCGTTAAAAAGAAAAAATCAAGAAACGATTTTTTCTTTTCTAAGCAGGCCTAACCTGCAATTTTGCAAAAGTCCTGTTAGAATCAAGAAGGGTCAGGCGAATTGAAAGTGTGGTTTTTAAGGAGGTTTGTATTGTGCGACTTGGTAGAGCGGTGTCGATTGTTTTGTGCGTAATGGTGATTATGGCGTGCGTTGCGGGCAAGGCGTCGGCGGCGGAGCGGCCTTTCGTGCTGTGGAGGAAGGATGATATTGCCGGGATTCGCGAAAGAATCGAGACTCAGGGCTGGGCCAAGGCGGCCTACGAGAAGCTCATAAGCAATGCCGGCCGGAATTTTGGCGGAACGGGTTGGAATTGGTCGGCTGATTCGAGTATCATACCGTATTATTCGAGCTCGGTGTAGTTGTCGGGTAGAAGCTGTTTGTAGGAGTTTCGGTTAACGACGGAATCAAGGAACTGATTATGAAAGTTGGATCAAGAGTGATGAAGACTGTTGCGTGTGTGGTTTTAGCGGCGCTGTGTTTTGGTGTGAGCGTTTACGCGGCAAAGATATTAGATGAGTATGACGTACATGACTTGAACCGTCCTCTGCCGCCTGTGGTCAGCCCGGGCGAAAAGCCGGGCGAGGCGCCCTCGGACGCCATCATCCTTTTCGACGGCGAGAAGGCGCCGGGACTGGTCAGCGGCAGAGGAGGGAAGGTGAAATGGTATATTAAAGACGGGTATATGGAGGTTCCCCCAAAGAAAGAAAAGGCCGGCGGTATTCGCACAAAAGATGCGTACGGCAATTGCCAGTTGCACGTCGAGTGGGCCTCACCAAAGGTGATCAAGGGCAGCGGTCAGGGGCGGGGCAACAGCGGCATATACTTTATGGGCAAGTACGAAGTGCAAGTTCTGGATTCGTGGACCGACAATAACTACAAGAATAACAAGACCTACGCCGACGGGCAGGCTGCTTCGATATATGGCCAGCACCCGCCGATGGTCAACGCCTGCCGCAAGCCGGGCGAATGGCAGAGCTACGACATCATCTTCCTTCGCCCGATATTCGACAAGGCCGGCAAGGTCGTCCGCAAGGCCCGAATCACGGTGCTGCATAACGGCGTGGTGGTGCACAACAACCTTGAGATAGAGGGCGAGACGTTCCACAAGAAGAAGGCCAGGTACAGCCGTCATCCTGATAAGGTGCCGATCAGCTTCCAGGACCACGGCAACCCGGTGCAGTATCGCAACATGTGGATCCGCGTGCTGCCCGAGCAGCCGTATCTGATTAAAGACCAATAATTGTAGTAGAGACCCACGGCAAAGTCACGTGGCGGAAGAGTTCCGGGCGTCGATGAGCGGGGTAACGTTTGCCGGGGGCAGAAAAACCCCCGGTAAAACCGGGGGCTAAATAGGGCAAGCGTGCGGTTTTCCTCGCGTGGGCCTTTTAGACAATGAACGCACCGGGAGAATCCGTGGTGGGTCAGGGATTTACGTTTTGGAGCTTAGTGACGCCGTAGTTTCTGCTGATAAACGCATCGGCTGCGGGCAACTGGGCGCGGGGGATCACGACCAGCGGATTATCCATCTCAAATTCGATTACGTCGTACTTGGAATCGGGATTGAGCTTGCGGGCCTCGAGGACATCCGCAACCGAACGTATGGTCATACCGTTGAACTTCTTGACGACGAGCTGTCCGAGGTCTTTATAGCCGAGATTGATATTGGCCGGCAGAACGTAGCTGAGGATCACGATGTTACTGCGCTCGGCGGTCGGTTTGTAGGCAAGGTCCCGGTAGTAATGGTACAGATGCGGCGAGACCTTGCCGGTCCAGCCATCGCCCCACCGGGCCAGATACCGGCGTGTGAGCTTCTGCAGGATGAATCCGCCCGTGATGATATATTCCGGCTGGCGGTCATATTCGTGGAACGGCACGAGCATTTGAGAGGCCTTGAAATTCTTGACCTCGGCCCGGACCTCTATCTTTTTGCCGTCTCGCCAGAGCTCGAAGAGCACTTTCTCGCCGACGGTCTTATTAGTAATCAGATGCTGGTAATCCAGCCATTCGTACTTGGCGTGCTCGAACCGGCCGTGAGAATTGAGCGTGCTGCCGTCAATCGCCAGTATCACGTCGGCTTGTTTGAGGACGTCGCAGCCCGTACCGAGGTTGTAAACATCGCTCACATAGACGCCATTCTTGACGGTCGGGGGCATCTTCAGGAAAGCCCGCATAACCGGGTCGAGAAGCTCGGAAGTGACAAAGCCGACCGCGCCGAAACCCTTATAATCAGGTTTTGCCGCCGCGCTTAGGAACCTGTTAATTAGTTCGCCCGGGACAAGGCCGGCCTCTTTGTTATCATTGGACCAGCAGGCTATACCTATTGGTTTCGAGCCGACACAATAAACCTGGCCTATACCGGTACGGCGGGATGTATTGGCGACCACGTAGTGCAGACGCTTTTCATACGAAATGTTAGTCTGTTCGAGCCTTACGCGATCAAGATAGCCGCGGCCGTTGTATAAACGGTTGTCCGACGAAAGCCAGTAGAAATCAACCTCAGCTCCTTTAGGATAATCCTCGGAAAAAACGAGCGGCTTCAACGGCTCGGCCATCGCGTTAGGGTCAAGCTCGATCAGACACAAATTGCTCCCGTAATCTACAAGCTTGATCTTCGCACCGACAAATTCGTTTTGACCGTATCTAAGCGCCTTTACGAGTGCCAGATCTGCGACATTCCAGGCGGTCGTGAGGACTTGATATTCTCCGACTGCACAGGCGTATCCGTGGTTCTCGGTGAGGGCCTTGTGCTTCCACGGCTGAAGCTGCTCGTAACCGTAAAAGGCGGTCTTCAAGTACACAACGGACTGCTTCATAGCTTCGATCGAGTCGCCTTTCGTCTGCCGGTCGTCGGCGGCATTTAGCGGCGCCGACAGTGCAATAACGGCGCCTAAAACAACTGAGACTAAAACTGTTCGCTTGGTCATGACTTTCCCTCCAGGCGCGCTTCGGCGGGTATCTGGTATTTGTTCAGTATGGACTGCTGCCTCTCTTGAGCCTTTTTGGCATCGATGGGCAACGTGCGATTGTCACCGGCAAACTTTAGTATATGGTAATCATCGAGAGGCTGCTTGAAGGCCTTGTGAATATCGTCAAGGCTCCGGATGGGAACACCATTGATGCTTTCAACCACCTGGCTCTTGAAATCACTGCAATAAGAGTTGATCTCGTCGGGCATTATCTCGGCAAGGACCACGTACTCCTTACGCTGCCGGTCGGTGTTGAGCTGCATCGAATTGTTGAAGAGGTATCGCAGATAGTAGGGAATATCGCTGAGCCATTCCCGTCCCCACGTTTCGAGGTAGTTTCGCGTTGCCGGGACAAACGTCAGCCCGGCATAGCAGACATAGCGCGGCGGAAGATCGTACTGGCTCGCGTACTCGAAGATCGGTCTGTTCAAAGCGACCGTGGCGGTTTCTTTTATGCGCTTGCCCCGGCGATAGAAGGTAATCTCGTCGGTCTGGCCGATCTGCTTTGTCTCAATTACCTCGGACAAATGCAAAGTCAGCCCGTGTATCCGCACCATTCCGTCATTATCAATGTTGTAATCGCCGATTTGTGTGATTACGTCATTTGGCTTGAGTATTGATTCGACGGAACTGTGCATGACTGTGGCGATCACTACGATACCGTCCTGGTCCTGTGGGACCTTGAGGTAGTCCTTGTAACTGACACTGTGCAGTCCGGGATACAACATAACGCCCATCGAGCCGAAACTGTCATATTCTTTATCCTCGATATCTTCAAGAAAGTGTTTGATGACGGTTGTGGGAATCATATAGCCGATGTTGTCAGCCATTCGCAGGCCCTGAAAGGCCACGCCAACGACTTTGCCGTTCTGCACAACGGGCCCGCCGCTGTTGCCCGGATTTATAGCGGCGTCGGTTTGTATGACCAAGTGCGAGTCGGCTCCGCTGTGGACATAAGTGTCCGTCTCGATGCGCGAGACCACGCCCTCGGTGACGGAAATCCGGTTACCGCCTACCGGAAATCCGTACGTCGAGACAGTGCTGTTTACCTTCGGAAGTCCTGCGAGCTCCAATGGGATGGTATCGTCGAAGAAGTTTTCATCATCGAGTGTCAAGACCGCAAGGTCGCAATCGTGGCCGACAAACGCAACCCTGGCAGGATAGCGCTTGGCGACGTTTTCCTTTCTCAACTCGATGTATTTCCAGTTGCTGACGTTGTGGGCGTTGGTGAGGATTCTCTTGCCGGGGATAACGAATCCCGACCCGGCCCCCTGGCTCATCGCTTTCTGCTTCCACGGCGTTACGTAATCGAAGTCCTGCTTGACACTTCTAATCAGAACCACCGACTTTTCAAAGTTTTGCTGCTCGCCCCCCGGGGGCCCGGCCGCTGCCTGCGCACCGCCGCTGCCGGCGACCGCAAAAGCCGCGACGCTGAAAAAGACTATCCATTTTCGAGACCACATCGTCCGTTCTCCCAAAACGTATTAGTCGTTTCGTTGCACCAAGTGCCGTTTGAATCTGAACGGCCCAGGCCATATTAGGCCCCCCAGGGAAAATTTGAAAGAACATTTTATGGCGCACGGTCAGAGGGATGCAGGATTATGCTTTCTCGACGCTCAGCCAGGGGTCGTTATTCTTTCGGAGCCACTTTTCGAGCTCTCTGGTCAGCTCGGCGACCACGTCGGGCTTTTCGTCGGCCACATTCTTTAGTTGATAAGGGTCGTTGACGTTGTCGTGCAGCACGTATTCAACCGGCTTGCCTTCGGTTTTGCTGATCATCAGGGTGTATCGGTGCGTACGGAGGCCGCGGCGTCCCCAGGCAGGTTTGCCGACAGGCACCCAAATATACAATTGCGAGGCCGGACGTTTGCCTTTTCCGGTCAAAAAGAGCGACGCGTGACTGGTCCCCTGCACCTGCTCTGGAATGTCCTTGCCAAAGCCCATCAGCTCGAGCAGTGTCGGATAGATGTCGGGTGTGGATATCAGCAGATCGTCACGGCGCGGCCTGATCTTGCCGGGCCAGCGGATCAGGAAGGGGACGCGCATTGATTCTTCATAGTGCACGTTCTTGGTCGCGTGTTCATGGCTTCCGAGGCAGTTTCCGTGGTCGGAAGTAAACACAACGATCGTGTCGTTCTCCAGGCCTTCATGTTTAAGCGTCTTGAGGACCCGGCCGAACTGGTCGTCCACACCCGTGACCATCGCAAGGTAGTTCTTGATGTGCCTGCGGGCCAGCTTGCCGCCGGGAGTGTCGCCTTCTTTGTTGACGTTTGGTCGATTGATCAGGTCCTTGTATGTCCTGGGCTCGTACATATCGACGTATTTCTTGGGCACAAGCTGGTAGGGCGTATGCGGTGGATTCATTGATATCACCAGAGCAAAAGGCCTGTTGGCCTTGCGATACCTGCCGCCCTCGTTGCGGATATATTTGATAGCCAGGTCGGCTTCGTGCTCCGGGCCCCACTGCTTGACCCTTATCGGCTTGTTGCGCGGCGAATCCGTCGCCCAGTACATCGGGGTGAAGTGATAGTCGTAAGTCCCGTAAGAATACCAGAAATCGAAACCGTGGCGGCGGTTCGGGGGACACCACTCGTTCCAGGCAAAGCTCGGCCTATTATTCTCACATTTGACGTACGGCTTGTAGGGCGCATCGAGGTGCCATTTGCCGATGTAGCCGAGGCTGTAACCGCGGTCTTTGAGGACATCGGACCAGCACCGGTCCGACTCCTGCAGCTCACAGCCGAACGGAGCGCTCCTGCTGTTACAATTGCTCAGGACCTTGTTCGCATGCGGATATTTGCCGGTCATAAGCATAGCCCGAAAGGGGCTGCAGACGGGATAATTGCTGACCGCTTTGGTCAGCACAAGGCTCTTGGAGGCAAAGTTGTCTAAGTTGGGAGTTATGACCGGGTCCTCGTTCATAAACCCCAAGGCCTGCCCCCTCATCTGGTCGGGAAAGACGAAGACCAGGTTCGGCGGTTTTGCCGAGCGCGACCTGGCAAGCAGACTGTCGGCAAAAGACAAGGCGACCAGACTCCCGGCGGCGGTCCTTAGAAACTCTCGGCGACTACAATTGCTTTTCATAATCATTTCGCTCCTTTGTCTATTGGTCTATTGTTGTGTTGAGTGCGATTTTGCGAATCCGAAGCTGCAGCGAGACCGCCGGCCAAATACTTATTGCACAGGAACAGGGCCCGGGGGACGTGGAAGCATCCTTTCCACTTGCCGCCTTTGAGGTCGAGCAGTTTTTCGCCGCGGCGATTCAAATAGCCGAACCACTCGGGGTATTGCGAATCGGGGAAGCGGGCCCACGTGTAATCGTGGACCTTCTCAAACCACCGGCGGGCCTGCTGCCGGCCGGTGAGGGTGTGGGCCATTGCGAGGGCGACGAGCGCCTCGAGGTGCACCCACCATAGTTTCCGGTCCCACTCGAGCTGCAGCAACGGCTTGCCGCGGACATCCATAAAATAGAATATCCCGCCATATTCGGCGTCCCAGGCAAATTCCAGGGTGTTGAGAATCACATCGACGGTCTTTTCGATAAGGTCGCTGTCCTTCCATCGTCGGGCGATATCCATGATGAACCACATGGCCTCTAATCCGTGGCCCGGATTGATGAGGCGGCCGTCAAAGCAGTCGGGATGCGAGCCGTCCGGCGAGACATGTTCAAACAACAGGACGCTGTCTGCGTCGAGAAACATCCCCATAACCTCATTCACGCACATATCCAGAGTTGCATTCAGCTCGGCCTCATCAAGGATCCACTCCATCTCCAGAGATAGATTGGCCAGAATCATCGGCAGGGCGAGCGACTTCAGGGGGCGGGTCTCGGTGACGGTCTTGTTATATCGGCCCTTGGGATTATCTTTTCGGCGAAGGATGTTTTTATATGTCTCGGCTGCGATTTTTTTGGCCTGGCGGTCTTCGGATGCGAGGGCGTACTGACCCAGAGCCATCGCTGCGAAGCAGTCGCTGAAGATGTTGTACGGCTGAATTAGAGGCCGGCCTTGGCGGTCGAGAGCGAAATACCAGCTGCCTTTGTCGTCGGTTCCGTGCCGCAGGAGAAAATCGGCGCCGCACTTGGCTATGTCCAGCCATTGCGGCTTCTTTTCACACCTGTTGTATAACATCGAGAACGTCCAGAGCTGCCTTGCCTGGAGCCAGACGAATTTGTCCGTGTCGTAAACGCTGCCTTTGCGGTCGAGACAGGTGAAATATCCGCCGTGTTCGGTATCGACTGAGTGCTCCTGCCAGAAGGCAATCACATTGTCGAGCAATTCGTGTTTGTAGAGCTCGGCGTATCTTGTGATGTCATTTTCCGGCATCGGTGGTCATCCTAAAACGGCGGACGGCGAGGAAATTGAGTTCGCCGGCCGGCAATTTGATATGGTAACGCGTGCGGGCGAAAAAGCAAGGCCGTTGACTTGAAGCGCATATCGGCTATGCTGTAGTGAGATGGCGACTGAACTGACAGAGCATTTTACATTGGATACGGTATCGGGGCCGCTGAAGCGGTCTCGGGGTTGGCCGGTTATCTGCTGAATGCGCCGGGTTAGCGGCATATATGAACAGAGCGTACGAAATGGAAAACAGACGAATAAACAAGCAATGGCACGAATGGCATGAGATAGACCGCCGCGGATTGCTTCAAACGGGCGCCCTTGGAGCCGGGGCGTTGGTAGCGGGGGCCGCATTGGGGCCGGCGGGTCGTGCACTTGCCCGGCGGTCCAGGAACGCGAGAAGGTCGTCCGCAAAGAAGAGTCGCCCGAATTTTTTGTTTATCATCTCCGACCAATTGGGGCTTGACGCGCTTTCGGCGCACGGCTGCGGCGATGTTCATACGCCTAATATCGATGCACTGATAAAACGCGGCGTCAGCTTCGCCGAATCCCACAGCACAAGCCCCGTGTGCTCGCCGGCGCGCAGCTCCCTGTTCACAGGGCGCATGCCCGTCGAAACCGGGGTAATCACCAACAACCGTCCGATCCATTCGAGCTGTCCTAATACGGGTCAGTGGTTCCGCCGGCGCCGGTACGATACGGTCTATTGCGGCAAGTGGCACCTGCCCGGCGGCTATCCGACGGAGATTCCGGGCTTTGACGTGCTTCCGGTAGGCCAGGGTCAGGGGGACCTGGTTGACACGGTGGTCTCGCGGACGTGCGAGGCGTACCTGAAGAATCGAAGTCCCGCCCGGCCTTTTTTATTAGTTGCCTCTTTGATGCTGAGCAGCAGGTTACAAAACCGGAAGCGGTTATGAGAAACAAAAACGTCAATCGTCGTCAATTTCT
>JAGMDR010000266.1 GCA_023128595.1 Planctomycetota bacterium
ACGTCAAATTCCGCCGGGCCTGCGAACTCGTCCGCAACGGGCGCATTGGCAGACTGCAAACCGTCAATGTATGGTCGCCCCGCAGCGACAGCGGCGGCTCACTGATTCCCGTAGCGCCACCGAAGGAGCTGGACTACGAAATGTGGCTGGGACCGGCGCCTTTCGCGCCCTACACGAAGGACCGCTGCTCCAACGTTAATCCGTTCTTTGCCAGTCCGTTCAAGATCTGGCCCTTCATTTCCGACTATTGCATAGGGTGGATAGCGGGCTGGGGCATTCATCCCCTGGATATCGCGGTCTGGGGCGCTGAAAAGGAGCTGACCGGGGCGGTGGAAGTCGAAGGCGCCGGCGTTTTCCCGACCGACGGGGCGTGCGACACGGCCACCGACTGGAACGTCGTCTTAAAGTTTCCCGCCGCCGGAGTGAATCTCAACTTCAGAGGCATCATCCCGGACCAATGGCGCCGTCGCTATCCCAAAACAGGCGCCCACGGCACGGTATTCGAAGGGAGCGATGGCTGGGTGCACGTCAGACGCGGACACATCGACGCCGAGCCGAAATCGCTTTTGCAGTCGGTGATCGGCCCGAACGAGATTCAACTGTATAAGAGCAACGACCACATACAGAATTTTCTCGACTGCGTCAAGAGCCGGGCCGCGACCATTTGTCCCATTGATGCAGCCGTGCGCGTCGATACCCTCTGCCATATAAGCAACATCGCCACGCAGCTCGACCGCAAACTAAAATGGGACGATCAAAAAGAACGCTTCGTCAATAACGCCTCGGCCAACCGTTTTCTGGTGCGTTCAAAACGCAGCCCGTGGCATCTGTAAATCGTGGATGAGAATTTCCCGGACAGGCGGCAGAACGGGCCGCCATTTTTGGAAGAGAATAACACTTACGGAAAGGAATAAAGATGAATCGAAGATCAAGAGCTATCGGTATTGCACTGCTTTCTGCCTGCTGCTTATCGCTGCTGTCAAATGTTGCGCAGGCGGCCATATCCAAAGCTGAATTGCAAAAAATTATAAAGGCGGCGCCTAAGAGAGCCGCTGCAAAACCGCGCAAACCGCGCAAACTGCTGGTCTTCACACGGGCCAGGGGACTTGTGCACAGCTCGATTCCCTACGCCACCAGGGCCATCGAATTGATGGCGAGGAACACCGGGGCCTTTGAGGTCGTGGTCAGCGATGATATGGGCATCTTCAATGCGAAGGGCCTCAAGCCGTTCGATGCAATCTGCTTCAACAATTCCAACCGGATGGATTTCGCGGACGCCGCTTCGCGCAGGAGCCTGATGGAGTTTGTCAAGAGCGGCAAGGGTGTTGTGGGCATTCACGCAGCGACGACGAATTTTTCGAGCCAGAGACCCGTGGGCGGTGTGGATTGGCCGGAGGCCGCCGAGATGATAGGCGGGATCTTTGCGGGCCATCACTGGCGCTCCGGCCAGGGCGAGTGGGCGGTAAAGATTGACGACCCGAGCCATCCGCTCAACGCGGCATTCGGCGGCAAGGGCTTTAAGGTCGCAGACGAGATCTATTTTTACAAGAATTTCCAGCAGGACAGCGTGCGTGTGCTGCTGAGCCTGGACTTTAGCGACCCAAAAACCGCCGGCGTCAAGAAAGACCAAACCTACGTGCCCATATCCTGGGTCCGCGACTGGGGCAAGGGGCGAGTCTTCTACTGTTCGTTAGGGCACGACAACCATATCTTCTGGAACCCGGCGGTACTCAAGCACCTCTTCGACGGCATCCAGTTCGCCCTGGGCGATCTGCCTGTCAATACGACACCGCGTTCGCAACAGGGCCCGGTTAGAGCTCGCAGCAAGCAGGTGGTCATCAAGGAAGATTGGGGAAGCCTGAGCTGGCTGGCGGGCAGGAAGATCGGCAACGCCGAGGGGCTGGTCCTCGGACGGGTCACCATCAAGGCGGGCAAGTCCAACCCCCGTCACCGCCATCCCAAGTGCGAAGAGATCCTCTATCTGCTAAAAGGCCGCCTGGAGCACACCCTGGGTGATAAGACGTTTACCCTCTCGGCAGGCGATACCATAACCATCCCCCCCGGCGTTTTTCACGATGCCGCCTGCATCGGCAACGAAGACGCAGATATGATTGTCGTCTATTCAGAGGGCATACGCGGGTTCGAGCTGGAGAATTTTTGAGAGGTGCCAAAAAATATTATCTGCCTTGTTGATTTTGCTTGTCGATGTAGGCTATAATGTTCTCGGCATGCGGGTCTGGTGCATGGGCCAAAGGCCTGCGAAAATGATCCTGGCGTACTTCGGACCGCTGAGCAGCCAGTGGGAAGAGGCTCGTGTAAGGAGATATAGATAGCGCTTACGGAAGGACGGTAAGTTCAGCACACACGTTAGAGTTGGAGAAACGAACATGGTGCAAAAACAAAAACTAACACGACGAGAGCTCTTGAAGAGCTCGGCAGTAACGGCCGGGGCCCTGGTGTTGACGGGCACGGCAGCTCCTCTGGCCGAAGCGAGGGGCAGTGAAACGATTCGCGTCGGGGTTATCGGTTGTGGCGGACGAGGATCCGGCGCGGCAAATGACTGCGTCAATTCCTCGCCGGGCGTCAAAATCGTCGCCCTGGCGGACGCTT
>JAGMDR010000267.1 GCA_023128595.1 Planctomycetota bacterium
CAGCGAGGAGGATTGGGAGAAGTACAACGGCGACATCTTTGATCACATCTTCGCCGAGTTCGAGTACCCCAACGGGGCGCGCTGTCTGAGCTTCAGCGGGCATAGTCCCGGCAGCGGACGCGGCGGCGAGAAGGTCGTCGGCACCAAGGGCACGAGCAACTGCAGTAACAGCATCTCCGGCGAAAATTCGTGGAAATTCAGCGGCAGGAACGTCAACGGAATGAATCAGGAGCACATCGACCTGATCGCGAGCATTAGGGCGGGCAAACCGCTCAACGAGGGCCAGCGGATCGCCGAGAGCACGCTGACGGCTATTGGGGCACGTATTTCCGCCTACACGGGTCGCAACTTCAGTTGGAACTGGCTGCTCAAGGCCAGCAAAGAGGACCTTGTGCCGAAGCAGGCCGATCTCAAGCCCGGTCCCGGTGTGTTTTACCCCATCGCGAGCGGCCGCGACAAGCTCGTATAGGACCAGGCCGGCTTGCTTTCAATGAGTCAGTGCGCGATGGAATTTTAATTACGGTCTCTTACGCAACAGAGATCGCAAGACTGCAGCTTATCGATCATATCGGGAGGCCCGGCGATAAAAAGCGTCTCGCCTGCAAGGACCATCGCACGAGCAAACAGTGGCAGAACGAAGAACTTATCCTTTTCCGGTGCACCTGATCCACCAGTCTTTCCACATATCGGCCATTTTCTGCGCCCTCTGTGGGTATTGTCCGGCCAGGTTGTTCAATTCCGTTCTGTCTTCTTCAAGGTCATAAAGCTCCCAGTCGGCGTCGCCGTAGCGAACAAGCTTCCATTTGCCTGTCCGTACGGCTTTGGCCCTGCCGAACTGCCAATAAAGCACATCGTGGCCCTGCCGCTGCTGGCCTCGAAAGATCGACAGTAAGGATTTTCCCGCCAGAGGTTTGAGCTTCCTGCCGTCGATTTGGTCGGGATAAGCGGCGCCGGCCACCTCCATAAAGGTCGGAAGGACATCGATTATGTGCCCCACCTGGTCCGTTACAGTACCCGGCTTGATGACACCGGGCCAGTTGGCTATAAAAGGAGTGCACGCGCCTCCCTCATAGTCGGTTGATTTGTACTTGCGATACGGCGTGTTGCTGGCATTGGCCCAGGCCGGTCCCAGGGCACGGTAGCCCTCAACAGGTCCGGGCGGAATAGCCGGGGTTTTGTCCGGCGTTTCGGCGCAGCCGCCATTGTCGGCCAGAAACAGCACAAGGGTGTTTTCCCACTTGCCGAGCTGCTTTACTTTCGCCAGCACTCTGCCAATTGCCTGGTCCATGCGGTCCACCATTGCGGCATAGACCGCCATCTTCAAATCGGCCTGGTCTTTTTCCGAATCGCTCAGCGAATCCCAGCTCGGCACGCGCTCATCCCGCGGAGACAGTGCGTATTTCGAGTCCAGGATCCCCATTTTAATCTGCCGTTTATAACGCCGGCCGCGAAGCTTATCCCAGCCGATCTTGTATTTGCCGCGGTATTTGGCGATATCGGCCGGCCAGGCGTGCAGCGGGTAGTGCGGCGCCGTATGCGGCAGATACAGCAGAAACGGCCTGTCCTCATTCTTATACTCTTCGAGCCGTTCAATCGCGTAATTCGCGAAGGCATCGGTGGTGTAGAAGTCCTTGTCTTCGGGGACGTATCCCATAATCACCTTGTCCTCGATGGCCCAACGGCGGGGAGTCGGCCTTTTCCGGCCGGGCTTGCCTTCACCGGGTCTGGCCTTTGTTCCAGGGTTCCAATAATTACAGCAGCCGTCCGCCAGACCGTAATACCTGTCAAACCCGCGGGCCGTCGGAAGCGGGCTTTGATGCCATTTGCCCGAGGCGATTGTTCGATAACCGGCGGCGCGCAGGACCTCAGCGAAGGTAGCACCATGCTCCATGTTTCCAACTCCCACGGCCTGGTCATACTGACCGGTCAGAAGGGATGCGCGGGTGGGACTGCATTTGGCGCAGTTATAAAACTGCGTGAAACGCATTCCGGCCACCGCCAGTGCGTCGAGATTCGGCGTCTCGATTTCTCCGCCAAAACATCCGATATCGGAGTACCCCAGATCGTCGGCCATTATCAAAACGATGTTCGGCCGTCTCCTTTTGCCGGCGGGCCCCTGCACGGCCCCGGCGCACCCTGACGTTACCATACCAGCCGCCCCCACAGCCGCTCCGGCCGCAGCGAGCTTAATAAACTCACGCCGATTCATTCTGCAATCCATCAGATAACTCCTTAACCTGTCAAAAGCTTTTACTTGGACCGTATCCCGGAGACTGCCACTACTTTCTCTTAACATCAAACACCATCAGGACATCACCGTGCCGGATATAGAGCCGACCATCGCATACAACCGGATGTGCCCAATGTTCACCTGCTCCCTTAGTTATCTTGAAAGAACTGACCAGCTCCATGCCGTCTTCCATCGGGCGGACAAGTCCGAGAGTGCCTTTTTCGCTGTAGCAATACAGCATCTCGTCTGCATAGGTGATTGAACCTTTGGCATCCAACAATTTCTCTTCAAACATCACCTCGCCCGTGCTGATATTCTGACATACCCAATTTCCTTTGCTGTCGGAGCCGTAGAGATTCGGGCGCGGACGAGTGAGCCAGACAACTCCTCCGTGGAGGCAGTCCAAGGCCTGGCTGGACCAGATTTCTGTATAGCTGCCATCGTCCTGTGTGGGTCTAATCATGGCACCTCCGGTTCCGTGACTGGTGAAATAGACTCGGCCTCCACAATAACGTAAGGGAGTGACGGCGGCTATATCATTACGGGTTTCATGAGGAATCGTCCAAAGAACCTTGCCATTTTCACTGTCCACACATACAAATAACTTCCTCACCATTGTCAGTAACAGGCGTTTCTCCCCCATTCTCCACATTACGGGCGAGCAATAGGCGGAGAGATTACTTAACCCTTTGGTAGTCCAGATGGTTTGGCCCGTATGTTTGTTCAATGCGACCATCGTGGCGTCTCTGCCGCCTGGAGTGCAGAAGACTTTGTCGCCATCAATCAACACCGATTCAGCAATTCCCCATGTAATGTTCTTCCCCTGGAATTTCTCTAATGTATCAACTTTCCAGACCAGATCACCATTGTCTCGGTTGAAACAGGCAATTCTGCCCCGACCACTCATAATATAGAGTCGATCTCCGTCAATTGTTGGAGTAGTGCGGGTTCCCGGATATGGACCGGCCCATTCCGGACCATACTCCTTTTTCCATTTGAGCTTGCCATTGTCATCAATAGCAAAGAGATAGCCCGTTTTTTCAATCATTCCTGTAGTGTAGATGTTTCCATCCACAACTGAGACTGAAGCGAAGCCCCTTCCCAATCCTTCATAGGACCACAGCATAGCCGGACCACCATCAGGCCACTTCTGGAGAAGACCCGATTCGGCGGCTCTTCCATTGCGATAGGGACCGCGAAACTGTGGCCAATCCGCACCTACGCAGACCGAACCACCGGATAAGATCACAACTAATAGAACAAGGCTTGCGATTACTCTCATCACGAATTCCTTTTTAAACTCCAGACAGTCTTCCGGCGAGCTTTAAGCTCCCCTTCGGTATCGCCCTGTACTGCAACGAAATGTGCAACTGTACAATAGCTGAGGTTAGCTGTGGCTTGGTCAGCCCTTCCTGGCTGCCGAAATGACTTTCTTGCCGGTAACCTTTTGGGCGCCTCTTGAAGTAGTCAACTCTCCGACAAGCTTCCTGCCGTCCAGTTTGCCTTTGAAGCTGATCTCGAATTTTCGCTCACCGAACTCCAGCACTATCTTGAAGGACACCTGGCCGTCTTCAAAATCGACTTTCTTAATGGCGGTTGACCCGTACAAGCCGCTCAAATCAGGGTTGACTTGCAGTATCTGCTTACGACTGCCGCGTTCCGATGCGATTTCAAGCTCCCACTTGCCCACAAGGGCGGCGCCAAGGCGTTTTCCCTCTGCCGGGACCTCACCGCGCTCACTCTTGAAAATGCCGGAAAGCGCATGTCTCTTGACCGTTCCCTCGAATGTCGATTCCCACTCGCGATCCTGGATCTTGCTCTTGCGAGTGAACGTCAGCTTGCCGGCTTTGAAATTCACATCTGTGATCTGGTGTTCGCCCCGTTCGCTCTGCCAGTCCGCAGTGAGCTTACTGATCTTGCCCTCCTTTTCGGTCTTGAGAACAAGTGTTCCCGTGTATTCCCGCTCGCCCACCTTGACCTTCATCTCCCAGCTTCCAAGCACCTTCGGCATCGGCCTGATACGCTTGCCCTCAATCTTAGACTCGCCCCTCTCGCTCGAGAGTGTCCCTGTGAGCTTCCCACCTTTTATCGTCCCGGCGAAGCTCGTTCGGAATTCACGGTCGCCGAATTGATAGACCTGCACGAAGCTGAGCTCTTTTCCTTCATATTTGAGGTCCTTCAACTCAGTGAGTCCCCAAAAGCTGATCCACTTACCGGCAAGCTTGCCGGCCTTGTCCTTGGAAAACGACAGAATCGACGTCATCTCTTGCTCGCCGAAGGCCACCTTCGTCTGCCAGTCTCCCGTAATCCCTTTCTTTGCGCGCCCGGCCGAACCCTGTGCCAAGGGCGTCGCCAAAACCATAAGCGCAAGAAACCCGACTGTCTTGTAAAATGCTGCCTGCTTCATAATGTATTTCTCCTAACAAAAAGATTATTTAGACCCTCCTCTTGTACTCTATCAACTTGCGATTGTCAATCTCTACTTTACTCTTGGGAAGTATATACTTAACGCACAAAAGGGAATGTTGATTATGCTTGCGGCAAGTTTTTATACACTTCTTTTCGGTGGGCTATTCTAAGCACTAAAACCGTTATTTCCTTATGCTCAACGGTGTATATTATTCGGTAATAACCTGACACTATACGATATAAATTGTTTGTGCCTTTCAGTTTTATAGAGTTTGGGGGATGAGGGTTTTTGCCCAATTTCTTGATTTTTGTGTGGAGTTGACGTTGAACCTTCTTTGTCTGGCCCCGAATAAATTCAGCCACATCTTCTGCAACCTCAACTTTGTACATTCTTGCATTGTACTATAGGCCCAATTCGGTCTCCAGCTTTTCTAAGGGGATAAATTTGCCTTTTTTGAGGGCTTTTTTTGCTTCTTGGAGGTCGATTTTTTCCTCAAATGCCTCTATTGCTTCAAAATCCTCAAAGCTTACCATCACGAACGCAGGCTCTCCATTTCTTTCTACGCATATTCGCTCTCCGTGATGACAAACCATATCTGCCAATTTCCGCAATTGCGGTCGGGCCCTTGTAATTGTAATTGTAATCATTGTTGGCTCTCCTGTATACAATTTATATTATTATCATTCCGTACATAATATACGTTACTTTCGGCTGTTTGTCAATAGAATTTCAAAAAAATTCACAGAAATTTTAATTTGTTACCTGACGCACAGACTGGGTATGTTATAATTGGCTATCTTGCTTTTTCATCCCCCCCAGCCGAAGCCGGATGTACCATGGGCTTCCAGCCCATCAGGTGTTTATTCGGTTTCTACACGCAGGGTTTTGAAGAGGAATGCGCAGATGTCGGCTTGTTCTTCTATTGTTTTGGATATTGGTTTTCCTCGGCCGTGGCCGGCTTTGGTTTCTACGCGGAGCAGGATGGGATTTTTGCCGGCGGCCTTTGCCTGGAGGGTGGCTACGAATTTTTTGGCGTGCGAGGGGACAACGCGGTCGTCGGTATCGGCGGAGGTTACGAGAATCGGGGGATACTCGCCCCCGGCCTTGACGTTGTGCAGCGGGGAGTAGGCGTAGAGGACTTTGAACATTTCCTCATCCGCTTCGGCGTTGCCGTATTCTGGTATCCAATATCGGCCGACGGTGAATTTGTGGTACCTCAGCATATCTGCAACGGGCACCTGGCAGAGGACGGCCCCATACAGGTCCGGTCGCTGCAGCATACAGGCTGCGACGAGCAGGCCGCCGTTGCTGCCGCCGCGTATGGCGAGCTTTTTGGAGTTCGTGTATCTATTTTCGATGAGCCATTCGGCGGCGGCGATGAAGTCGTCGAAGACGTTCTGCTTCTTGTCGAGCATCCCGGCCTGATGCCAGGCCTCGCCGTATTCTCCGCCTCCCCGCATATTGGCGACGGCATAGGCGCCGCCGTTCTCGAGCCAGTTGACAACGGAGACGGAGAAAGATGGCTTAATGTCGATATTGAACCCCCCATAGCCGTAGAGCAGAGTCGGGTTGTCGCCGTTGAGCTCGAGGTCCCTGGAGTGCGTGATGAATATGGGAACCCGTGTGCCGTCTTTGGACCGGCAGAATACCTGCTTTGTTTCGTACTTTGCCGGGTCGAAGTCGATCTTGGGCCTTTGGAAGACGGTCAATTTCTGCGTTTTGAAATCGTAGCGATAGCTCGTGCCGGGAAACAAATATGAGGTAAAAGAAAAGAACATTTCGGTGTCGTTCTGCTTTCCGGACACGCCTCTGACGGTGCCGAGGGTGGGCAGGGGAATTTCGCGGACGAAGGCGCCCTGCAAATCGTATATCTTGAGCTGATGGTGCACATCGTGCATATAGGCGACGACGAAGTGGTTGTTGATAAGAGCGACGTAATCAATAACGTCGTCCGTTTGGGGCAGGATTGTTCGCCGGTTGGCGGGGTCCGGGTTATCAATGTCGATGGCGATGATGCGCCCGCGGGGGGCAGCCAGGTTGGTGTTGAAATAGAAGACCGGGCCGGCATTGCCGATGAAATCGTATTGGGCGTCGGCCTTGTCGAGCAGTTTTGTAAATGGGGCGGGGCTCTCGACTTCTCGATAATAGATGCGATTCCTGGTGTCGGTGCCGTGATAGACGTTGAGGATGAGGAACTTGCCGTCTTCGGTAACCGATGGATTGAAGCCCAATTCCTTGTTGTCGGGGCGCTCGTAGATGAGCGTATCGGCCGATTGGGGCGTGCCGAGCTTGTGCCAATAGACGCGGTTATAGTTGGTTCGGTCCTCGGCGGATACCGTATTGGGGTCGGGGAAGCGGTTGAAAAAGAAGCCGGTCCCATCGTGCTTCCAGGCGATTCGGGTGAATCGACACCATTTCAGCGTTTCATTGTAGTCCGTGCCGGAGTCTATCGTGCGGATTTTGACCTGCTGCTCGTCGCTGCCGCTCTGGGATACCCCGTAAGCAAGTATCCTGCCGTCCTTGCTGACGGCGGTGGTGGTCAGGGCGGCTGTGCCGTCTTTGCTCAGCAGGTTGGGGTTGATAACGATGCTGGGCTCGCCGTCGAGGGTCTCCTGGGTGTAGAGGACGGATTGGTTTTGCAGGCCATCGTTTTTCCAGAAGAAATATCGGTTGGCTTGCCTGGACGGGGCGGAATACCGAGGGTAATCCATAAGAGCGGTCAGGCGGGCCTTGATTTTCTCTCTTGCGGGGACGGAGGCAAGGAAATTGGATGTCAGCTTATTCTGCTTCGCCACCCAAGCCTGGGTATCGGGCGAGTCAGGCTCTTCGAGCCATCGATAGGGGTCGGGGACCTTGGTGCCGTGGTAGATATCGACTGTGGAGTCCTTTTTGGCCGACGGGTAAGCCAGTTTGGCTGTTTGAGGCCCGGCTGGGAGCACTTCGTGACAGCCTGAGCACAAAACAGCCCAAAGGCCTAAAGCGATAAGTAATCGAGTGCGTAATATTTTCATAATGGGCTGCCTCGTCTTATTCTGAGTAATTGGTAATCTGTGCAGGCATTCGGGACAGTCACCTGTTTTGCTTTTCTATCTTAACTTCTTCATTCGTCTTTTAGGTCGTAGTATCTGTCTCTGTTGTATTGGATTTTCAGAGAGTTGGCATCGAATATATCGACCCTTGAAGCCGGACACAAGTAAAGATTATGGTTCATCCGGATAATGCGTAGGTGGCCTGACAAACCAGGCCCTCGGACTTGGCTGGAGAGAAAAATCGTTTGGGCAGAGGCTCAAATTTGGGGCACAGGGGGGAAATTTGTGCCTCTGGGGGCCCGAACGATTTTTCTCGGTCATACGATACGCCAACCTCACCTATCCATTTCCCGGATGAACCCCAAAAACAAGTTTGAATCGGCCGGATGATTTGGGTATCATAGCACGGCTATGGTCGGCCCGGATCTGCCCGGAAAACGCAGGGCCGGTCGTTATCTCCTGTAACGTAACGTTTTATACAGAAGGCTTGAAATGGCAATCTAAGGCAGACCGCTTATGGAACCTATCACACGGCGGGATTTTGTTAAGGGTTCGGCAGCCGTCGGTCTATCGCTGGCAATGCCGTTCTCCCGCACCCACGGGGCAAATAACGACATTCGGGCAGCAGTTGTCGGTATTCGAGGCCAGGGAGCGAATCACATTAACTTGTTCCGCAACATCCCCGGTGTCCGCGTGGTGGCGATATGTGATGCAGATAAGCAGTTCCTCGACCGGGAAGAGCAGAAATTCAAAGAGCGAAACGAAAAGGTCGAGACCTACATCGACTATCGCAAACTGCTGGAGGACAAGGATATTGACGTGGTCATTACGGCCACTCCGAATCACTGGCACGCCTTAGTGACAATCTGGGCCTGCCAGGCAGGAAAAGATGTCTATGTCGAAAAGCCGGTCTCGCACAATATCCGGGAAGGCCGGCAAATGGTAAAGGCCGCTCGCAAGTATAACCGAATCGTCCAGTCCGGCACACAGCGCCGCTCCGACACGGGATTGGCCGAGGCCATCGACTACATCCGACGGGGCAATCTCGGAAAGATAGTGGTTGTCTATGGAATAGTCTATGTTCGACGCGGCAGTATCGGCAAAGTGGACGGCCCCCAGCCAATCCCCCAATCGGTGGACTACGACCTCTGGTGCGGCCCGGCGCCCAAAGCGCCTTTGATGCGCAAGAGCTTACATTACGACTGGCACTGGGTCTGGCCGACCGGAAACGGGGACTTCGGTAATAACGGCATCCACTTCATCGACATCTGCCGATGGTTCATCGGAGAAAGCAAAGTAGCCCCGCGCGTTGTGAGCATAGGCGGACGCTTGGGATACATCGACGACGGCCAAACACCAAATACCCAGATCGTTTTCTATGACTATAAACCGGCGCCGATTATCTTCGAGGTCCGCGGCCTGCCCAGGGCAAAGGGCAACTCGGCAATGGACGAATTCCGCGGCACCCGCGCCGGGTCAGTAATTCAGTGCGAACACGGTTACTTCGTCGGCGGCTGGGCCTACGACAACGACGGCAAAAAGATCAAGCAGTTCAAACGAACCGCCGGCAGTGGACATCACGCAAACTTTATAAAGGCAGTTCGCAGCCGGAAGGTCAGCGACCTCAACGCCGACGTCCTCGAAGGCCACCTTTCCAGCGCCCTGTGCCACATGGGCAATGTGTCGTACCGGCTGGGGCACGAAACGTCACGTGACCAGGTAATGGAAGTCGTCGGGGACAATAAGGAAATGGTCGATTCTTTCGAACGCTTTCAGGAGCATTTACTTGTCAACGGGGTTGACGTCAAAGCCACACCAAGAATCCTCGGTCCGTGGCTGACGATGGACCCGGAAAAAGAGAGATTTGTCGGGGATTTCTCCAGAGAAGCAAACGTGCTCGCCAGCCGTAATTACCGTGAACCTTTCATAGTCCCCGAAACCATATAGTAAAGCTCACGTAAGCACAGAAACAGGGAGGTTATCTGATGTCTGGGCCACCCGAATCCTCGAACATCGAGCAGCATTCTCCGTGGTGGCGGTCACTCGGCCCGGCCCTGATCACCGCATGTGTCGTCTTCGGGCCGGGAAGCCTGCTGATCAGCTCGAACGTCGGCGCAAAGTACGGTCACGAGCTGCTCTGGCTGCTCATAATGACCGGAATCCTTATGGGCACGTATATGACCATGGCCGCACGCATCGGCGTCGTGGGCGGCGCGACGCCGTGTACGCTGATCGCCCGGCGGCTTGGCCGAGGCGCCGCTGCGGTGATCGGCATTAACCTCTGTTTAATCTGCTCGGCCTTTCAGTTTTCCAACAACTTAGCTGTTGTGGCCGCTGCCGAAGCGCTCGTACCCAAGGTGTCACCCGTCATTATACTGATAATTTTGAACGGGCTGATCATTACCTTCCTTTTCACAGCCAAACAGGTCTATCGCCTGCTCGAGAGAGTCATGAAGGTGATGGTCGGCATTATTCTGCTGAGCTTTGTAATTAACCTCGTCCTTGCCGGGCCAAGCGTGGTGGAGATTGTCAAAGGTCTGGTTCCCGGTATCCCCGACAACATCAGCCTCGGCCTGCCCCGCAAAGTGGCCGGGCAAATCGAGGACCCCCTCCTGTTGATTGCCTCACTGCTGGGCACAACGTTCTCCGTCGCCGCCGCACTTTATCAGGGCAACCTCGTGCGCGAAAGAGGCTGGACGATCAAGGAATATCTTCACGGCATTGGCGACTCTATCGCAGGCGTAGCTATCCTGACCACGGTCAGTGTCGTCATTATGATCACGGCCGCTACGGTTATCCCCGACAAACAGGCGGAAGACATCGGCGTCCTTGCACAGTCCCTTCAGCCGCTGCTCGGCTCCACCGCATACATCATTTTCTGCGTGGGGCTTTTTGCGGTAGCCATGAACCCGTTCCTGATTAACGCCATGATCGGCGGCAGCATCCTCGCAGACGGGCTCGGCAGACCTGCCAGGCTCGGCGACCGCTGGTCGCGGATATTTACCGTTGCAGTGCTGCTCGTAGGAATGGTCGTGGCGTTACTGGCGCTGCGGACCGGGCAAAAACCCATCAACTTGATTATCTTCGGCCAGGCCCTGACGGTCATCGGCAATCCGCTTATGGCCGCCACAATACTCTATCTGGCGAACCGTAAGGACATCATGGGTAACAGACGCAATACTCTGATCCTGAATATCCTCGGCGGTATCGGCTTTCTTGTAGTCCTGTTTATCGCGGTCAGGGTACTGATCTTAGTGATTCTGAAGTTAGGCTGAGTATTTGAGTAAAACAGCGGAAAAGAAAAAGGATGAAAGACATACCCGGCCTGGATGAGCGCGGTTTGGAAGAGATGCTCAGTGAGCCCACTGCGGCCACCACTGAAGCGCTCGCAGGTATCC
>JAGMDR010000268.1 GCA_023128595.1 Planctomycetota bacterium
AAGGCAGCACCTGACAAGAAGATCTGCGCCGTTTCACGATTCAGCGATAAGGCCGTTCGAGTTAGAATCGAGCAAGCGGGCATTGAGACCATCGAAGCGGATCTGCTCGACCACTCGCAATACTCAAAGCTGCCGGACATCGAAAATGTATTCCATTTGGTGGGTATGAAATTCGGCGCTGCCGCCGACCTGCCGCTGACCTGGGCCCAAAACAGCTACGTCCCGACCCTTACGGCCAGACACTACAAAGACGCTCGAATCGTCGTCTTCTCCACCGGCAACGTCTATCCCTTCGTCGAGGTCAACAGCGGCGGAGCAACCGAAGACACCGCACCCGGCCCGGTCGGCGAATACGCCCAGTCCTGCCTGGCAAGAGAGCGATTGTTCCAGTATTTCTCCGGCCATTACGGCACGCCCGTGACCATTGTCAGACTCAACTACGCAAACGAACCCCGATACGGCATTATTGTTGACCTCACAATGAAAATACTAAACGATCAGCCAATCGATCTGACTATGGGCGCGGTCAATCTCATCTGGCAGCGAGACGCCAATGACTATATCATCCGCTCGATTACTTTAGCCGAATCGCCCCCGGCCGTCCTCAATGTCACCGGGCCGGATACAATCCCGATCCGCTCGCTCGCCGGGCAAATCGCAAATATGCTCGACAGAAAACCCCAATTCATCTCCGATCAGGCCGAATCCGCCCTGCTGTCAAACGCCTCCCGCTGTTTAGACCTGTTCGGTCATCCGCAAACAACGCTTGAGCAGATGGTCTCGATGATCGTCAAATGGGTGGCGGCCGGCAAAAAAACTCTCAACAAGCCGACAAAATACGACATACGCAACGGCAAATTTTAGGGGCAGTACCTTATGGCCGATTCGCATATAATCGACAAACTCCATTCGGGCTGCGTCATTCCCGCCCATCCGCTGGCCCTGCAGGCAGACAACAGAATCGATGAGCCCCACCAAAAGGCACTGACCCGCTACTACTTAGCTGCCGGTGCGGGCGGCCTGGCAGTAGGGGTCCACACTACTCAATTTGCCATCCACGACCCCAAAATCGGCCTGTACCGCCCCGTCCTCGAATTGGCAATGGAGACAGCCCGAGAATTCATCGCTTCAGCCGGCCACAGCGAACCGGTAATGATTGCAGGCATCGTCGGCGATACGAGCCAGGCCGTCAAAGAAGCCCAAGCCGCCCGGGACATCGGCTATCACCTGGGCCTGCTTTCCCTCACGGCCCTGAGAGGCAGGCCAATCGGCCAGCTCATAGACCACGCCCGGCAGGTGGCTCAAGTAATGCCGATTATGGGGTTTTATCTGCAGCAGACCATAAGCCAAATGGTGCTGCCGATCGAGTTCTGGCAGAGATTCGTTGAAATACCGAACGTCGTCGCCATAAAGATAGCCCCGTTCAACAGATACCAAACGCTCGATGTGCTCGAGGCCCTCGCCCACTCCGGCAGACACAACGAAATCGCACTATATACCGGCAACGACGATCATCTAATCGGCGACCTGCTGACGCCATACGAGTTCAACGTCAACGCCCGGCGCGTCTCGCTTCAAATCGTCGGCGGCCTGTTGGGACAGTGGGCCTGCTGGACAAAAAGGGCCGTCGAACACCTCGCCCGCATCAAAACGATTCGCCAGACAAAATCGCAGATTCCGCCGGATTTGCTGACCTTAGCCGCCCAAATGACCTTAGCCAACAAGGCAATCTTCGACGCCGACAATAACTTCGCCGGCTGCATTCCAGGCATATCTTACGTGCTCAAGCAGCAGGGCCTCCTCGACCGGATACAAACGCTCGACCCGCACGAGCGGCTCTCGCCCGGCCAGACCGAAAAAATCGATAGCATAATACGCAATTATCCGCACCTTACAGATAACGATTTCGTCAAACAGAACCTTGATAAGTGGCTGTCCTGAAGCGCCGCGCAGAAATATCTGCTGGCACTTTGCGAGCCGGTTGAATAGAATCTTCTTTGTTCTCGGAGAAAACGCTTAATTCGTTCTAAGCTCTTTATGGGATTTATACAAATGAGCCATCCAGCAGAAATCCAAAATTCCAAACTCACCTTTTCGCCCATAACTCGCCTATATGCCTGTGTCGCACTCGTATCGATTTGCCTCTGCATTCCGTGCTTGGGTGCCGACTGGGGAATCGGCGGTTCCGCCGCCGATAAGGAACTCGCCGAATACTTCAGTGCCGAAACAGCAAAGCTCCGCGATCAGTGTCTGGCCGACGTAAAGGACCTTGAGGACTGGAAAGCGAAGCGCCCGATTTATCATAAGCAGCTCCTGGAAATGCTCAGCCTCGATCCTCTTCCCGAAAAGACCGATCTGAGGCCCGTAGTTACCGGCAAGGTTGAGCACGAGGAGTTTACCGTCGAAAAAATCCACTTCCAATCCCGACCCCGCCTGTATGTAACGGCCAATCTCTACATCCCAAAAGGTCTCGAAAAGCCCGCGCCGACAATCCTCTACGTCTGCGGCCATGGGGGGGTCAAGAAGAACGGCATCAGCTACGGCAACAAGGTCCGCTACCAGCACCACGCTGCGTGGTTCGCAAGGCACGGCTACGTCTGCCTCGTGATTGATTCGCTGCAATTAGGCGAAATCGAAGCCATCCATCACGGGACGTACCGATACAAAATGTGGTGGTGGAACTCTCGCGGCTATTCGCCCGCCGGCGTCGAGGCGTGGAACTGTATCCGGGCGCTCGACTACCTCGAAACTCGCAAGGAGGTCGATAAGGAGCGCTTCGGCGTCACCGGCCGGTCCGGCGGCGGCGCCTATAGCTGGTGGATCTCGGCACTCGATGACCGTATAAAAGCCGCTGTCCCCGTCGCCGGCATCACGGACCTTCAAAACCACGTCGTCGTCGGCTGCGTCGAAGGCCACTGCGACTGTATGTACATCGTCAACACATACCGCTGGGACTACCCGCTCCTGGCCGCACTGGTCGCGCCGCGAGCGCTCCTCATCTCAAATTCCGACAAAGACAGAATCTTCCCGCTCGACGGCGTCACCCGCACACATCAAAAGGTGCGAAAAATCTACAATCTCTACAACGCTCAAAATAAGCTCGGCCTGCACATCACAGAAGGCCCACACAAGGACACCCAGGAGCTCCGCATACACGCCTTCGTCTGGTTCAATCGCTTCCTCAAGGAGGACAACTCCCTGATCGACAAACCGGCCGTGCCGTTTTTCGAGCCCGAGCAGCTAAAAGTCTTCGATAAGCTTCCCGACGACCAGATAAACACAAAAATCCACGAGTCATTCGTACCAAAGGCTCCACCGCCGGCGGTCCCGCAATCAGCCGAAGCCTGGAAAAAGCAGTGCAAGTCCCGGATCAAAGCGCTGCGGGAAAAGGTCTTCCGCGGCTGGCCGAGCAAATCCCAGGCCGGCCCTCTCGACGTCAAGCCCGCCTTCTCCGTCGAGCGAGAAGGCATCCGCTTCAGCGCGTATGACTTCACTTCTCAGCCGCACGTCCGCCTCCGTCTGTACGTGCTCGGCCCCGAAGACAGCGGCAAAGTCCAATCCGCTGCTCTTACTGTGCTGGATAAGCACCTGTGGGCCAAGTTTCTGGCCGCGATGAGCGTGGCCTTCGCCAAAGAGCTCGCCGACCAAAAGCTTGCGGAGCCTGATTCGGCCGCCTTTGGGCGTATTCGCAAAACGATTAACAGTGAGCACCGGGCGGTCGCATTCTTTGGGCCTCGCGGTATCGGCCAGTCTGCCTGGAACCCCGACGAGCGCAAGCAGACACAAATCCGCCGGCGTTTTATGCTGCTCGGCCAGACCGCAGACGGTATGAGGGTATGGGACGTCCGCCGCGCAATTGCGGCCCTGCGCTCGATAGATCAATTCGGCGAAGTGCCGCTTACCCTTCAAGGACAGGACGCAACCGCGGCCATTGCCCTGTATGCGACACTGTTCGAGCCCGGTATTCAAACCCTGAATCTTTGGCATCCGCCACACTCTCACCGCCAGGAACCCATCTTCCTCAATGTGCTCAGATACCTCGACATCCCCCAGGCCGTAGCTATGGCCGCCGAGCACACCGAGGTCCGGCTGTATCAGGAAAACGACTTCAGCGTGCAGTTCCCCAAAGCTGTAGCCGAGAAACTGGGTTGGCCGAAAAAGCAATTTCAGGAGCTCGTCCCCCGGGACGACCAGGATATTTTTGCAGCGTCAAATAAAGGGAGGTAAGCATGAATCGACAAACAACAACCGCAGCGCTCGTGGCCCTGTGCCTCGTGCTCATCGCAACCGTCTCGGCTGAGGAAAACCTGCGCATTTTGCCTGAGACAATCGGCGGCGTCAAAACACCCGATATGATGAATCATTACCTGCGAAACCAGGCCGCCCGGCACTTCGAGAATTGGAAGAGCCAATACGAGCAGCGCAAAACCCCGGAGCAGATAGCCGAGTATCAAAAGCGCATTCGCCAAAAATTCCTCGATGCGATCGGTAAGCTGCCGGACCGAACGCCTCTAAGGCCGCAGATCACCGAAGTAGTCAAACGCAAGGGCTACCGCGTCGAGAAGGTCATCTTCGAGAGTCAGCCCAAGCACTATGTCTCGGCGTTACTGTTTATGCCCGACGCCAAAGAATACAAACCGCCATATCCGGGCGTCCTCGTCCCCTGCGGCCACAGCCGCAACGGCAAGGCGAGCGACTCGTACCAGACGATGGGGGCGTTACTGGCGATCAACGGGATGGCTGCGCTGGTCTTCGACCCTATCGACCAGGGCGAACGCAGCCAGATGCCTTCACAGTTGCCCGCGCTGTGGGGCACACGAGCACACACCATGATCGGCGTCGGCAGCATCCTGATCGGGCGCAACACGGCCTGGTTCGAGATATGGGACGGAATGCGGGGCATCGATTATCTGCAATCGCGCCCGGAGGTGGACCCGAAGCGAATCGGCTGCACCGGCAACAGCGGCGGCGGCACTCAGACCTCCTACCTGATGTCGCTGGACGACCGCATCGAAGCCGCCGCGCCGAGCTGCTACATCACCAATTTCTACGAGCGCATACTCGAACTCGGCGCCCAGGACGCCGAGCAAAATATCTACGGACAGCTCGCCTTCGGAATGGACCACGCCGACTACCTGATGCTAAGGGCCCCCACCCCGATCATGATCTGCGCGGCCACAAAGGACTTCTTCGACATCCGAGGGACCTGGCAATCCTTCCGCTATGCCAAACGCCTGTATTCGCGGATGGGCTTTGCCGAACGTATCGACCTGCTGGAAAACGACGCACCGCACAACTACAACAAGCTTCAACGGCAAAGCGTCGTCCGCTGGATGGCGCGATGGCTGCAGGGCAGAGACGAGCCCATCACCGAACCGCCTATCGAACTGCTCAGTGAAGCCGAGGCGACATGCACACCAGACGGCCTGGTAATGTCGTTGGAAGGCGCCAGGTCAACGTATGATTTGAACCGAGACTTTGAAAAAAGCCTGGCCGAACACCGTCGCCAGTTGTGGGCCAACACAGAACAGGCCGAGCTGCTTAATCAAGTGCGCACGATTACCGGAATTCGCAGACTCGCAGTAATTCCGAAGCCAAAGATCGACAAGATCGGCGTCGTTAGGCAGTCCGGCTATAGAATCGACAAGCTGATCCTCAAACCCGAAGACGGCATTTATCTCCCGGCGCTGATGTTTGTCCCCGATCTAAAGCCATCTAAAGGAATGGTGCTATATGTTCACGAAAAGGGCAAAGACGCGGATGCCGCACCGGACGGACCCATTGACAAGCTCGTAAAAGCCGGTCGCCTCGTGCTCGCAGTGGACGTCCGCGGCACCGGCGAAACGCAGCAGACGGGCCAAAGGTACTTCGCAAGCCACTTCGGGTCCGACGGCCAGGACGTTTATACGGCCTATCTGCTCGCACGTTCATACGTCGGGATGCGAGCAGAGGATGTACTGCTGTGTGCACGCTTTCTGCAGGATTCCGGCCAAAAGCAGGCCGATCAGGTGGAGTTGGTTGCAGTAGGTCACATGGGCGTTCCGGCCCTGCACGCCGCGGCGCTCGAATCCGATATGTTCGGCTCGGTGAAACTGATACGTTCGCTGATTTCGTGGTCGAACGTCATAGAGTCGGGCCGTTCTTCCAACCAGCTTGTAAACACGGTACACGGGGCGTTGACCACATACGACCTTCCCGAACTCGCCGCGACCCTCGGAGCCTGCCTCACTATCGAACAGCCTACAAATGCCTTAGGTGAGCCGATAGACGCCAACAAAAGCAACGTAACGAAATGACAACAATGAGAAGGCCCAAGCAGGCTGGAACTTCCAAAGAAGATTCGAAAATTGAAACAGCCCATTCAGTGAAAAGTCTTTGGTGACACGCACGTTTTTTCTTAGCGTATCATTCCATCCACAACGAGACAAATGTTTTTGCATCGTCCCAAGATTTGTGGGGAAAATACTATCGGGTAAAAAAGCGTTTATCGCATTAGGGCTAACAGCAGGTAAGAAACCGGCTCCGAGAGTAGTTCGTCAAGATTGAAACTGTGGGCGTCATCGTAAGGCTCGGTGGGGCCGGAGGAGCCTGGATCCTTCGAGGGGTATGAGATTGCCGCGTCGGCCTTCGGCCTCCTCGCAATGACGACCCCTAAAATCAACTTTGACAGAGTAAGAGTCTCCCAGAGCCGTTCTGCTGTAGAGCACCGAGACGGCACTGGGGTCGCACGCCTGCGTTGCCCAATCCTGCGTGCCGGCAAGGAGATAGTAAAATTATTGTCGGGCAAAAGCAATAGGAAGTTCTTGTCCGGCACAGCAGAGCCTATGGGTTTGCGATTCTGCTGGTAGCTGATAAAGCGATAAACGCAATTGGTTGTTCGGAAAGTGAACAACCAGATTGCCCACAAACTTTGGGACGATACTAATGTTTTGCCTCTCGCCTTGCGTCCGGTAAATGCCTTATTGAAAACCCGGGAGCGGGCGTATTTCCTTTGCCCAATAAATTTCTCCTGATTTCAATTCTTCCTTCGAAAGAATCTGGAGGATTTTACTTGACTTGACCAAACGAGTCGGGTATAATAAACAAACTAAATGGGGGTTTAGTATTACGTGTTTTTTTCAAGACCTGGGGGGTATTATGAAAAAAACAAAGTCACTCAGTGCGTTGCTATTGGCGATTTCGTTTCTATTTACTCAGAGGGCGTTGGCCGTACCTGTCTTTCAGGTCTATATCGAGGATGCTGCACCCGGGGCCGTTGCGTCCGACGAGGACACCTGGCTCACTACCAGTGATTCTTTCGATTTGATTGTGGCCGGCGCCTACCGCCCCAAGACAAAGGGCCTGACCGACGTTACGCTGCTGATTTGCGTACCTCAGGACGAAACAGGAACCATCTTCATCACCGGCGGTGACGGCGCTACACTGCTCACCGAAGAAACCCCCGCGGCCGACGGTTGCTTCAATCCCAATGCGGACGCGACCTTAGACCTGCTCATAAACGAAGCGGGCAATTCCGAGGGCTGCGACGGCTATCCGGATAAGAGCTTCCTGCCCGAAGGTGCAAAATTCAATAGCCACTATCCTCTTAACGAAAAAGTGTCCGATTTTCTGCTCTATGAGATTGGTGATTTCGACAGAGTCTCGAATGCCGTTTCCAACTACTCCGCAGGTGAGCCAATCGCACACAACGTCGCCGACGGCCAGGAGAAAACCTTCGCGGTTTCCATCAGCGGCTTTACGACAGTACACTTCGACGTTTATGGCTACATGCAAACTTCCAGAAGACATACACTCGGCGCCACCTGGGCCATCAATCCCGGCTCACACGGCGCCACATCTATGGTGCCGGAACCGGCCACCGTGTTGTTGCTCGGTCTCGGGATGACCGTGTTGCTCAAGCCCGGCAGGAGGTCGCGAGCCCGCTCCAGCAGCTAAACGGCCAGGACTGCATATCTCGAAACGCACCGCATATTGCAAAAGGCTCCGGCCCGCACGTTACTTTTTTCGCAACCGTTCACGGGTTAATATGCCGAATTTTGGCCATTCTATGTCATTGCGAGCACCTCAGCCTCGGGGCGCCAGGCATGCGAAAGAAACTAAGATTTCGGCGATATTGAGATAACGTCTTTCTATTATAGTACTTACAGATAACATTGTATCGATTCGGATTTTTTAGTTTCTTAGGAGCACCTCACCTGATTCTCAGGAGGCATAGAGAAGAAAGTAGCCCACGCACGTCATTGCGAAGGAGCGCAGCGACTTCGGCAATCTCAATCCTCAGGCTACAAAAACCGG
>JAGMDR010000269.1 GCA_023128595.1 Planctomycetota bacterium
AATCTAAGTAGCGTTGTAGTACTATGCCTTGCCCAAAAACGGACCTGCTGGACCCTGATAAAATACGTGCTAACCTCAACACGAAGCGCATCGGCAAAAGAGTCCTCGTCTTCAACTCTACATCGAGCACAAATGACGTCGCCGCCGAATACGCCACAAACAAACAAAACGACGGCCTAACAATCTTTGCCGAAGAGCAGACCGCCGGCCGTGGCCGAGCTTCCAACAAATGGCTCACCGGGCGCTGCGACAGTATCCTCTGTTCCGTCCTCTTGACCGATTGCCCGCTCAATCCCGATCTGCTCTGCCTCACTGCCGCCGTCGCCGTTGCCGAAGCGATAGGCCAATCCGCCAAAATCAAATGGCCAAACGACATAATTGTCAGCGGCAAAAAAATCGCAGGAATACTCCTCGAATCGAAGGCCTGCGACCACGGCACCGCCTACATCATCGGCGTCGGAATAAACTGCCATCAGCAGAAAGAATCTTTTCCGACCGAACTTCAGGAAATAGCAACAAGTATTGACATCGAAAATCACTCAACCTGCGACCGCATCCGGCTCGGCAAAAGACTACTGACCTGCCTCGATCACTGGCTCGAAGTGGCGCAAAAGGACAGTAGCGAAATAATAGAGCAGTGGCGCCAGTTGAGCATCCAGCTCGGCCACCGACTAACCCTCCTCTACAACGCCACCACCTTCACCGGCAACTGCATCGGAATCGACCCCGAAAAGGGCCTGATCCTCCAGCTCGACTCCGGCGCCGTAAGATTCTTCCCCGCCGCACACTCAACAATCGCAAAATAGACTTAAGAAGCGGATTTGTAGCTGTGCTTTAATCGGCCCCTATCTCTTCAATATCGAGAGCTTTGACAATTTGTTCTCTGTAATCAGGCCACAGCAATTCCGCATTACGCACTCCGACATAGACATCACCCCATCTGCATTTGCCCCAAGGTCGAAGCTCGTTGAGAAGTCCGGGCATCAGTGAACTTCCATCTTCGGCAATTACAACAGTTATGCCTGAGTATATTTGCTTGCCTGACCTCTTGCCCACCAGATGCACCAAAATGGGTCTATGGACAATTTCCGGAAAGAGTGGGTCTATCGGAAGCAATCTTCTGGTGGCGGTCCATCCTTGCGGCAAGACAGAGAGAATCTTTGAATAGATGCTGTCGGCCGCTGGCAATTTGCCGGGTTTGACTTTCACCTTAACAGTGTTCGAACGCTTGATATTCCACCCAGAACCACCTTTGAATTGGAACGTATATCGGCCGGGCTTGGCAATCCCGTACTGCGACGTCACGTCATATTCATCGGCAAGGGTAATTGTCTCTCCGGGCAGAATCACCTCATGTCTGACCGCTGTTTGATAGCTGGTATCAACATACTCGATGTTTTCGCCATCTGGACCAACGATAAGCAATAGGATCGTTGACCGTTACGGCTGCGATGTACAACAGAATGGGCGAATCGCCAACATTGACCGTATCTATCCGAAACAGCATTGGACGGCCTACTGCGAAATCCTCGCTCAGAGGAACAAGTCTGAACTCTATACTTCTGTCGATCTTGGCCCTGCGGGTCTCGGCGGCCTCCTTTCGCAGTTTCGGCAGGAGTGTCTTCTTCTTGATCAGCATATCGAGAGGCACCGTTTCAAAATCAACGAACCATCGATCGCCGTATCTGGCTAACGACCATTCCCATTCGGGAGGCAATTGCTCATCCGGCACATCGAGCCAAGGCCCATCTACCCGCAAGCGGACAATTCTGCCCGCGCGACCTGAGTGGCCTCTGGCTCGAAACTCGGACAATTCCGTTACCTGCCGTATGGGGACTATTTTCTCGAAAAAGGCCTGGGCCGAATCGTACTCTTCAGCTTTTGCCCTGACGGCCTTTGAACAGCAGGACAAGGCCGTGTCCCAATCGCCGTTGATGAGTGAGCGACGGAACTTCTGCAGGACAGGATCGGCCCAGCCACAGAGGTCGAGATAACTGTCAATACTGTAGGCCGTGAGCTTCGTCCATTTGGATTTCTCCTGGTGTTGGTACACTACGCGGATAGCTACTTCGTTTTTGTCGAACGTTGCAGAGAGCACATTAACCTGTTCGGCTGCGAAGCCTTTGCCGATCTGGCCACTCAGCCAGGAATAAGTCCACCCGCTCTTTAGATTGGGCCTGCCAAGAAGAGAAAGTATCTGCTCACGTGTAAGTGATATTTTCGGTGGTAAATATGAAATACTTGAAGACCAGGGTTTTGAATCATCACGACGAGAACCAAGGTCGGATTCATATAGTTGCTTCCCAACCTCGGCACGCTTGACAGGATTGCACCTGAATTCTTCACATAGAGAGACAATGTCGTTGGGCAGAGGGGGCAGCTTGGCTCGTTCGTCTATCTTTCTTTGACGGAATCTGCGAATCGCCGTCTTCGCGTAAGCTGCATTTGCCGCCCGGACCAGTGTCTGCACTTGCCGCTCATTTGAGAGATCGACTTGGAGTGCATCATCTGCATTGGCCCAGGAATAGTTGAACGGACAATCTTTCGTCACGAATAATGCGTACGCACGACCCGGCGTGAGGGCGTTGGCATAAGAAGCACCGGCGAATAGCTCCAACGGCCCGTATGTATCGTCTTCTGTAAGATCGCCGGGCACGACGGAACAAACAATGTCAACTCTGTAGGCATGGAATGCGGTGCCCTTCTCCTTGTGGACTGAGTCTATCTTAGCAATGACGAGTGAGCGGCTCTTTTCGAAAGCGTCAATGAGAACCGACTCCGAGAACACATTATCCTTTGCCGAACCACCCGGAACGCTCGTCGCGACCACAAAACAAAGTGCCACCGATACCAGGAAACAATATCTCTTCATTTCTATAGCTCCCTCAAATTAGTCAATCGTATTCACAAATCATTATACCATCGATCTCCGGCCACTCCTGCAAATAACTTGTAAAAAAATTGAATCGGCGCAGAATCTCAAAAAAGCAGAACCTCCGAGTTTTTGACAAGTTTTCTTTACCCCTTTCCCCCTTGCCAAAAGCAACTCGGCATCAAAAGGGTATGCTTGCGTCCAATTCGCTCCAAAAATTTAAACGTTAAGTTCCGTTTTTTGCGATTTTCTGCTATAGTATTGTTCTACGCGAATACGTATTGTGTAAAAAGTTAGAAAAGGACAAAAATTATGAAAACCAACAAACAACTTAAATACTCACTCGCAGTCTGTCTGGGATTGGTGGTGTGCTCAATTGCGGCCTGTTCGCTGAACCAGGCCGTCGCCGCCGAGTCGAAAAAGCCTAAAGATTATCTCCGGGCCGCTCCAGAAAACGTTAAGAAATGGCGCGAAATGAAATTCGGCCTGTTTATTCACTGGGGCCCGGTCAGTCTCAAGGGCACGGAGATCGGCTGGTCCCGCGGCGGCGAGCGGCGAGGCCGAGGCGGCAAAGGCTCCATCCCCGCCGAAGAGTACGACAATCTCTACAAGCAGTTCAACCCCGTTAAGTTCAACGCCGATGAGTGGGTGCAAATCGCCAAAGACGCCGGCATGAAGTACCTCGTCTTTACCTCCAAGCACCACGACGGCTTCTCAATGTTCGACAGCAAACACACGAACTACAAGATCACCAACTCGCCGTTCAAGCGCGACGTGGTAAAGGAGCTGGCCGACGCCTGCCACAAGGCCGGCCTTAAACTGGGCTACTACTACTCCCCAGTTGACTGGTACCACCCCGACTACCGCACAGAAACTCACTCCAAGTACATCGAGTTCCTCCACGGCCAGCTCCGCGAAATCTGCACGAACTACGGTAAGATAGACATTATATGGTTCGACGGCCTCGGCGGCTCGGCCAAGGACTGGGACTCCGAGCCCCTCTTCAAGATGATCCGCACCCTCCAGCCCCATGTAATCATCAACAACCGCGGTGGCCTGCCCGCAGACCACGACACACCCGAGCAGCGAGTCGGCAAATTTCAAAACGACCGACCCTGGGAGACCTGCATGACAATCTGCCGCCAGTGGGCGTGGAAACCAAACGACCAGATGAAATCCCTCAAGCAGTGCATCCAGACCCTCGTCCGCGCAGTCGGCGGCGACGGCAATCTGCTCTTCAACGTCGGCCCCATGCCCGACGGCCGAATCGAACCGAGACAGGTCGAGCGCCTCAAGGAGATGGGACAATGGCTCAAAAAATACGGCCAAACCATTTACGCCACGCGCGGCGGACCCTTCAAGAGCGGCTCCTGGGGCGCCAGCACACACAAGGACAACACAATCTACGTCCACGTCCTCAACTGGTCTGACGACACTATCATCCTGCCACCCATCCCAAAGAGGATAGTCGCTAACTCGGTACTGACCGGCGGGACCGCCACCGTCAAACAAGCGGAAGATGCAATCGAGATTTCCGTCCCAAAGACCCACCGGCGGGAAATTGACACCATTATAGAACTGAAGCTCGACGGCCCGGCAAGCCAGATCAGCCCCCGCGCCATCCTATCCGGCTCACTGACGGCCGGCAAGAAAGCAACCGCCTCAAATGTCTATGGCAACTCCCGCGGCTACAACGCAGCTAAAGCCGTCGACGACGATCCCGCCACCCGATGGGCGACAAACTCCGTAACAAAGCAGGCCTGGCTCGAAATCGACCTCGGAAAACCAATGACCTTCGACCGTGTCAAAATCAGCGAAGAGTACGACCGCGTCCAAAAATTCCAGCTCCAGTTCAAGGCCGGTGACACCTGGACAACCTTCGCCGAAGGCACGAAAATCGGCTCCAACTACTCCAAGCAGTTCAAGCCTGTCACGGCCCGCCACGTCCGCCTCAACATCCTCGACGCCACCGATGGCCCAACAATTTGGGAGTTCCAGCTCTTCGCACCCAAAAAGGAAGCTAAGACGAAATGAGCAGCTTCAGAACGTCCGCGCTCGTACTGCTCGCACTGACCGCTTGCACCGCTATCGCGGCTGAATCGGCTCCACACAAACAGCCCGACCTGCTCAACGCCAAGCCGGAAATCGTCAAGGCCTGGCAGGACATGCGCTTTGGAATGTTCGTCTGCTGGGGACCGGTCTCTCTTACGGGCAAAGAGATAGGCTGGTCGCGAGGCGCTCCGCCCTGGGGCCTGCGTCCGGGCGTGCGCGGCGGCAAGGGGCCGACACCTGTCGAGATCTACGACAACCTCTACAAAAAGTGGAAGCCCGACAAATTCAATGTTCTCGAGTGGGTCAGCCTCGCTAAGGACGCAGGCGCAAAGTACATCATCTTCCTGATCAAGCACCACGACGGCTTCTGCCTCTTCGATACCAAGCAGACCGACTTTAAGATCACGGGCCCCGAGTCTGCCTGGAAGGTTGACGTGATGAAAGAGATCGCCGATGCCTGCCACAAAGAGAACATCAAGCTGATGATTTACTACTCCCAGCCGGACTGGCATCACCCGGACTACCTGACCGACAACCACACTCGCTACGTCGAATACCTCCACGGCCAAATCCGCGAGCTGCTCACCAACTACGGCAGAATCGACGGTCTGTGGTTCGACAACCTCAGAGCGGTAAGCCCCCAGGCCGCGAAACTCTGGCAGGCCGAACGTCTCTTCAAAATGGCCCGCTCGATACAGCCGCACCTGATTATCAACAACCGCTGCGGCCTGCCCGGCGATTACGATACGCCCGAACAACAAGTCGGCAGGGTACAGACCGAGCGCCCGTGGGAAAGCTGCATTACACTTGGCACCCAATGGTCGTGGAAGCCCGACGACAAGCTCAAACCGTTTACCGACGGTGTCCGAATGCTGGTCGTTTGTGCCGTGGGGAACGGCAATCTCGCATTGAACACTAATCCAATGCCGGATGGATGCATCGAACCGCGACAGGTCGAGAGCTTCAAGAATATCGGAAAATGGCTGAAAAAATACGGCGAATCGATCTACGGCACCCGCGGCGGGCCCTTCGTATCGCCGGACCCGGGCAGCCGCAGATTCGGATCGGCTCGCGATCATTTCAAATTGCCGACCGGCCGATGGTGGGGAGGCAGCACGCACAAAGGCGATATCATCTACCTCCACATTCTCCGCTGGCCCGACGACACTATCACCCTGCCGCCCATCAAGCACAGAATCGTCGAGCATGCCGTTCTCACCGGGGGCCGAGCCACAGTCAAACAAACCTCCGATAGAATCGAATTGCACGTGCAGCCTGACTACCGGGATGTCCTCGATACCATCGTCAAGCTCCAACTGGACGGCCCTGCTTCAGATATCCCGATAATGAAGGAGTTTCCTTCGGGCTCTCTTGCTTGCGGCAAAAAGGCGATCGCCTCCAACGTCTTCCAGAATTCTCCGGAATTCAAACCGAGCCGTGCCGTTGACGACGACCCCGATACACGCTGGGGCTGTGACTGGGGCACACACTCGGCCTGGCTCGCCGTCGATCTCGGCAAACCTATGACGTTCGACTCCGCCTGGATCAGCGAGCCTTATAACAGAGTCCGCAAATTCGAGCTGCAATTCAAAGAAGGCAATCTCTGGCAGACATTCCACCGCGGAACAACAATTGCCCAATCCCGCCTCATAAAGTTCTCGCCCGTAACCGCCCGCCACATCCGCCTGAACCTCACCGATACAACCGAAGGGCCCTCAATCTGGGAGTTCCAGCTCTTCAAAGCAAATAAAAAAAAGGAGTCCAAATTATGACAGAACGTTTTGACGTTGCAGTTATCGGCACCGGGCCCGGCGGCTTTCGCGCCGCAAGAAGGTCCGCCCAGAGGGGCGCCTCGGTAGCAGTGGTGGAAGAAGCCTTTCTCGGCGGCACGTGCCTCAACGTTGGCTGCATCCCCTCAAAGGCCCTGCTCGCATCGGCCCACGCCCTGCTCTCGGCAAAGAAGGCCGCCCAGATAGGCCTTGACATCCCCTCAGCCGCTCCCAACTGGCCCAACATCCAGCAGAGAAAGGAGGCCATAGTAGCAGGATTCCGCAAAGGAATGGCCGGCTCGGCCAAGGCAAACAATCTCGCGGTGATTCAGGGCCACGCAACCGTTACCGCACCGAATCAAATCAAAGTCGAAGCAAACGGCGAGACAACGGAAATAGAAGCCGACAAAATAGTCCTCGCTACAGGCTCTGAGTCCATAGAGCTTCCCAATATTCCCTTTGACGGCGAGGTCGTAATCAGCAGCACCGAAGCTCTCTCCCTGCCTGAAATACCGCAGTCACTGGCAATCATCGGCGGCGGTGTCATCGGCTGCGAAATGGCCTGCGTCTATGCCGCTGTGGGCACAAAGGTAACCATCGTAGAGGCGCTTGAGCAGTTGGTTCCAATGGAAGATGAGTGGGTCGCCCGGCTCATACAGCGTGAATTCAAGAAGCTCGGCATTGACTCGCTCACCGGCCAAAAAGTCGCCTCCGTTGACAAAACCGCAACCCCGGCAAAGGTAATTCTCGAAAACGGCCAAACAATTCAAGCAGAGAAAATCCTGGTCTCTGTGGGCCGAAGGTCCGCTATCGACACGCAAATCGTCGAGACTTTGGGCCTGGAAATGAACGGTCAATCCGTGGCAATCAACGACAAATTCGAGACCAGCGTCCCCGGCATCTACGCCATCGGCGACCTGGTCGGAACCACCTTCCTCGCACACGGGGCGACCGCAGAAGCCGACGTCGCAGCCGTAAACGCCACCGGCGGCGACCGCAAAATGTCCGACTACGCGCTCATACCGCGCGTCATCTTCACCTTTCCCGAGATAGCCTCCGTCGGCAAATCGGAAGAAACCTGGAAATCCGAAGGCCTCGACGTCTCAGTCGGCAAGGGCTTCTTCAAGGCCAACGGCCGCAGCGTCGCACAAAACGAAACCGCAGGCCAGGTAAGGGTCGTCCGGGACAACGCTGCGAACAAGATAGTAGGAATCACAATAGTCGGATTCATGGCAACCGAGTTCATCGCCCTCGCCGCGACTCTCATAGGCACGACCGGCAGGCTCGACGAGATAACGTACCCCCATCCGACTATCTCCGAAACCCTCGAAGAAGCCGTCGAAGACGCCTTCGCATAAAGCCCATAGGGACGCCCCAGACTATGAGAAGAAGCAGCAGCCTCTCCATGCGTCTGGCATCGATCAGTTTGAGCCTGCTCAACCTCGGACCTCAAGCTGCTGGATTCCCACAAATTCAGGTATTTGCTTCTTGGCCTCCGGGTCCATCTCTTCCAGGCATAACTGCACTACTTCTTTAAGGTTTTCTTGCAGCTCATCCAGAGTCTCCGCCTGCGTGTGCGCACCCGGGATACCCGGCACAATTCCTACGTACAAACCAGTCTGCGGATCTTTCTCAATATAACCCGTTATCTTATACAATCTTAGCTCCCAAGTAATCAACTCAAAACAATAAGAACGAATCTACCAGATTGCGCCGGGGATGTCAAGAACGAACGCACTTGCGTACAAAAACCATTCATGACCGGCCATATCGGATTTACGCCTGTCCCTTCTCAGCGAAATCCTCTGTTCTTCTGTAATCAGAAGTCCTTGTCCTATCGAGGCTTACGAAGACCCACCAGAAAGTCCTATAATTTCACGCATTTTTTCCTTAACAACCCCCCCCCCCCGCTATAATTTCAGGATGGACTTAGTTGGTGAAGAGTGTGGTGAAAAGCAGGGACGAATTTCACTAAACTCTTTCCCAGGAAAAATACGGGAATTTTTGGAGGAGAAGAAAATGAAAAGAAAAATTGTTGTATCTGGACTTATTGGGATTCTTTTGTATGTAATAGTCCCATATGCAAACGCCTTAATATTGTCCGACAATTTCAACGATGGGATTATCAATCCAGAGTGGTACGTGTTACAAAATGGCTGTACAATCACGGAAAGTGGAGGGCAGCTTCGGATTCAAGGGACAACTGTGCAAAGTGGTTGGGGCCACGGAAACGGTCTTTGTACAGATTATGATTTCCCCGAGGGTGATTTTCATGTTGCGGTAGATTTTTCGGTGCCTGAATTCTCTGGCTCCGCTACACGCCTAATCTACCTACAGGCAAAGGGAGCCACTTCTGAAACTGTTGGTCTTTTTTATTCTTACGGCTTCGGCTACCGTGTGCAGACCTGGGACCCATCACAATTTAGCTATTGGCTGAGCCCCTTTGGTGATGAGGGAAGTGCATTTCACAGGATGAGCCTGATGTATAGTTGTGACTCAGAGACCTCCGGAATGCTTATAGATACTCGATTTGATAATTTTGAGGTGGTTCCCGAACCGCTAACCGTTTTGCTGGTTGGCCTGGGTGCGCTGGCCTTGAGGAGAAAACGCAGGAGATAAATCGCAGATACAATTGAACTCGTAAATCAAGGGCCGGCCCCGCCGGCCCTTTTTGCTTGTGCCCGGCTAATATAGCTCCTAATAATGGGACCAATCCGCCATCAGATAAATTGGTATGGTCCCAAGATTTGTGGGCAAAATAGTATCGGGTAAAAAAGCGTTTATCGC
>JAGMDR010000027.1 GCA_023128595.1 Planctomycetota bacterium
TTATTCGAAGATCGAGGTAGCAATTCCCGATTTGGCGTCAGGCATCGGCTCAGACTGGACTGCAGCCGGCGCCAAGGCGTTGTCACTTTGGTTCTGCGGTAGCACCGGCAATTCAATTGAGTCGATGTGGGTTGAGCTGACCGACGGCGCCGGCGGCAAGGCGACCGTAACCTACGGCGACTATGCCGACGAAGATCCGTGTGACATCGATAAGACCTCGTGGCACGAGTGGAACATCGACCTTCAGGACTTCGACGACGGCGGCGTGAATGTGGCGAATGTCAGCAGCATGGCTATCGGCTTTGGCAATCCGATCGCTACAACGCCCGGCGGTTCGGGCCTGATTTACTTTGACGATATCAGGCTGTATGCCCCAAGGTGTATTCTCTCGCGTCGTGATGCCGATTTCGCCTTGGTTGATTTCGCTCCCGAAGGCGACCCCAACGGCGATTGCGTCATCGACTACAAAGAGCTCGACGTAATGTCGCGTGACTGGCTGGAGTACGACTACAACATCGAGGCGGTAGAGCCGAACGCTGCCGGTCTTGTTGCCTGGTATGAACTGGAGAACGATGCGAACGACAGCTCGCCCAACGGCCACGACGGCACCGAGAACGGCATGCCGTTGTACGCGGCGGGCCAAGTCGGCCAGGCGATTAGCCTCGATGGTTTCGACGACTATATTGACTGCGGGACCAATTCGGCCTTCAATCTCACCGACGGTATCACAGTGGCTTGTTGGATTAAGGTTACGACGTTCGACAAGACTTGGCAGGCCATCGTCACCAAGGGTGACAACTCCTGGAGAATCCACAGGTGGAGTACCGGAAACGGCATCAACTGGGCACATACAGGTCTATCACCGCTGAGTATGGGCGGAAGCACGAATGTTAACGACGGCGCCTGGCATCACATCGCCGGAACCTATGACGGCACAAACAGAGTCCTGTACGTGGACGGGCAAGTGGATGCTTCCGACACCCCGACGGGCACCGTAAGCACCAGCACTCACCCCGTCCGTATCGGCGAAAACGCGCAGGCGACGGGTCGCTTCTGGTCCGGCATGATCGACGAGGTGAGGATTTACAATTACGCTCTGACACTCAACGAGATTGTATCCGTTCGCGGCCTCGGCACGGTTTATGTGCCTGTGACGTCACCTGCCAACATCTATGATGCAGAGCCGGTGACTGAAAAGAAGGTCAACTTCCTGGATTATGCCATCTTGACGCAAAGATGGCTTGATGAGGATATGTTCCCGTAATCGGCGTTGAAAGCAGCTAACTTGGCTTCCCTGATGGGACAGCCAAGAGGATTCGCACCAGTCCGGGGCCTATACTGATTAGTTCGGTATAGGCCCCGTTTTTAGTTAACCGGCGAACGATCGGGATGCCGGAGTGTACGTTCTGCTGCGGCGGGGTTGACATAGCCGAGTCGGCGTAATACATTGTGGCTCACAAACCGACTTGTTATACACAAGCAACAGGGCCGATTCTTATGAACCGGCCCTTTCCGCATATCAAAATATCGCTCACCCTAAAATCTGTACTTAACGCTCAGACTGACCCACGTCTCATCCTTGTCGGCATTGACGGATTTGTCCATCGTTATCTGGTGATACACCCCGGGAGTGACAACGAAATTGCCGCCCATCTCAAAGTCCGTCGCGATACCGAAGAATGCGTGCGACCAATCCTGGTCGATATTCTGGCCGCCGGGACCAACGCCGTCATTATAGACAGCCTCCGCGTGCAGCTTCAAGGCCTGCTCCGGCGTATCAGGCAGCAAACGCGGCATCGGCAGAGCGTAATCAAGTATGAAGATATGTGCCCAGCCCGAAGCGGTCCCGCCCAATGCGGACCTGGTCCCGACCATCGAACCGCTGCTGCTTGGCCACGCCTTGGCAAGAACGTAACTCGGCGTCAAACCTTTTATGGGCAGAATATTTGGCCAGCAGAAAACCACCGATGCCTCCTGCAGGTCGAAATCATTCTTGTCACAGTCCGGCAGATTATAATTAACCCAATTGACCCTGTAATTGGTGGCATAGCGCTTACCATCAAAGATGCTGTTGTAATAGTACAGCGTATAGTCCCAGCGTTCGCTGTTCTCGAATTTGCCGGAGTTGGCCCTGTGCCCGGTCGCGCTGATTCCAAAGCCCGTACCGTACAAATCCAGATCGATGGCTGACTGAATCGCGCTTTTGTCTCCATAGAGATCGAACCCGCGCCAGACAAATTTACTTTGATACGCCAAATCGATCACACCGTGCAGCTCACCATCCTGTGCCCGCCCCAAGCCCACTGCCGCAAATAGAACCACCCCAGCCAATAAGATAACCTGCTTCATACCAGTTGCTCCTCAAAAAAACACTAAACTCTACCTACATCTTACATCAATAAAGCCCGGGAAAACGCCCTATATGCACCATTGCTGCCGCTGTGTCAAATGAGTTTACCCGGTTTTAAGCGCCGTCATCAAAAATCAACCGCAGAGAACGCCCAAAGCCACAGAGAGAAAAACAGAAACACTCTGAGACCCTTGCGGACTCTGTGGTACAAAAGGCGGAGCTAAAAGACAATCGCCGCGTAGCCGACACTGTCCTGGCTGGTGGTGCCCATTTTGCGGAGCATTACTTCATTGCTGCTGGTATGCGCGAGCAGCAGACCCTCGGTCCTGCCGAGTGTTTTTGCGGCTGCGACCGCCGCAGCCGCCGCGCCGGCGCCACAGGCACTGCCGTTTTCGGCCGCGCTGGCGAGCATATCCGTCGGGTCTAATTTAAGCGCCAAATCGATGAACTTCCGGTCGTTGACACTGTCGGCCCACTGCAAAGCCTCCTTGCCCACGCCCATCGGCGTAAATCCGTAGCGCGGCCCGTAATGAGTCAGGTCGGTCGAGCCGATACAAACGATTTTCTTCCGCGCCTCCTGAGTGATAATCTCACCGATACTTGCGCCCAGCGCCACCGCCCGCTCCCTGGGCGGGACCAGAATCGGCAGTATCTTTGCACCTGCAAAGAGATGCTGTATGAAGGGGACCTGCACCTCGATACTGTGCTCGGCGCCGTGCGCACGGGGATCGCTGACGGCTGCGCCGGTAGCTAACACGGCCTCTGCCAATTCCTCATCAATGACAACCTCACCGAGCGGCGTTTGCCAGGTGCCGGCCTCGTGGACCGCCGGCAGGTCGCCGAAATAACTGTGGGCGGCTCCGAATATCACGAAGGTATGGACTTTGCCGTGCTGTTGTTTTATGGCTGAGAAGACCATCGCCGCCAGGCTGCCGCTGAACGTCCAGCCGGCGTGCGGGACGATGCCGGCTACTATCGTCTCCGGCATCGATTCGCTAAGGGCCCCTGCATCGAGACATTCTTTGATTTCCGCGATGCACGAGTCGTGCTGAGCGGGATAGAACTGACCTGCAACAATGGGTTTTCTGGTTTGCATTTTGGCCACCTACTTCCTTGCATTTGCGGCACAAGGCCGGTATCATTACCGCGTAATCTCATACTACAAAACATTGTAACCTGATAAGAAGAGAAGGCAAATGGTATCTGAAAAATCAGCTCGCGTGGCGGTGGTGATGGGCTCGGACAGCGATATGGACGTTATGAAGAGCTGCATCAAGCAGTTAGGCGATTTCGGTATTGAACCGGTGGTGCGGATAATCTCGGCGCACCGGACGCCTGATATAGCCGGCGAATTCGCCGATAACGCCGCGAAAAACGGGATAAAGGTGATCATTGCCGCCGC
>JAGMDR010000270.1 GCA_023128595.1 Planctomycetota bacterium
CCAAAACCGCCCTGTGAATCATAACGGGGGTCTTTTCGGTGTTGTCTTTGTCGGTATAGACCAGCCCGAAACGCTCCGGCATCGAGAAATCCAGTTGTATCGTGCCTAACTGCCACGACCTTTTCAGGCAATCTCTTACATGGAAGTCTATTTTGGGCCCATAGAACGCGCCGTCGCCGGCGTTTATTTTGTAATCTATCTGCTTGTGCGCCAGCGCGTCCTCGAGCGCTTTCGTGGCAGTCTCCCAGATTTCGTCCGAGCCTATGTGTTTGGCCGGCTTGGTCGAAAGCTCAATGCGGAAATCCTCGAACCCGAACGCCTGATACAGCTCGAAGGTAAGCTCAATAACCCCAATTATCTCGGCCTCTATCTGGTCGGGCGTACAGAAGATATGGGCATCGTCCTGCGTGAATTGCCGTACTCTGAATAGCCCGTGCATTACTCCGCTGGCCTCGTGCCGATGCACTAAGCCTAATTCGGCAACGCGCATCGGGAATTCGCGGTAAGAGTGCTTGCGGCTCTTATAGACCAGGCACCCGCCGGGGCAATTCATCGGCTTTATCGCATAGCCGGTCTCATCGAAGCTCGTAAAGTACATATTCTCTTTGTAATTGTCCCAGTGGCCGCTCTTATGCCAAAGCTCTTCGTTGAGGATGATAGGCGTTTGTATCTCCCGGTAGCCGTACTTGTCGTGAACTCGCCGCCAGAATTCCACTATGGCGTTCCAGATAATCATTCCCTTTGCGTGCATAAACGCGAATCCCGGCCCGGCCTCGTTGAAGCTGAACAAATCCAGTTGTTTGCCCAACACGCGGTGGTCGCGCTTCTTAGCTTCCTCTAATCTGTGCAGATAGTCGTCGAGCTCTTTTTTGCTCGGCCACGCCGTCCCATAGACACGCTGGAGCATCTTCGCCGTAGGGTCGCCGTGCCAGTAGGCGCCCGCCACCGACATAATCTTAAAGCTGCCGACTCTGCCCGTGCTGGGCACGTGCGGCCCCCGGCACAAATCCTCGAAGCCGTTCCCCTGCGAATAGAAACTGATAACGTCGCCCTCGGCGTGGCTAATGTTGTCGGTCTTGTATTTATCGCCCGCCAGTTTTGCCAGGGCCTCGGCCTTGGTCATTTCTTTGCGGACAAACGCCCTGTCGGCCCCAACAATTTCCCGCATCTTCTGCTCAATGTGCTCGAAATCACTCGGCCGAATCGGCTCGTCAAGGTCAATGTCATAGTAGAATCCGTCTTCGACGGTCGGGCCATAGACCAGCTTCGTCTCGGGCCGGATGATGCTTATGGCCTCGGCCATTACGTGGGCGCAGCTATGCCGCATCACTTCGAGCCCTTCGGCGTCTTTGAGGGTGATGATTTGAACCGCTGCTTCCCCGCTGATGGGCGCCGACAAATCCAACAGTTGCCCGTTTATCTTTACAGCCACGGCTGCTTTGGCAAGGCCGGGCCCTATCTGCTCTGCCAATTGCTTTGCCGTCGCGCCGTCGGCAATCTCTAACCTGCTGCCATCGGGCAGTGTTACTTCTGCCATATATCTACCGCCACTCGAATCTTTCCTGTTCAATTACGAACATATCGGCCCAGCCGCGATTGTCAAGCAATTTTTTCCAAAAATTCGCGCCAAATTCACCCGCCGGCGAATAAATAAGGGGCACCCGCCGGCATACGCCTTATTTGAAAAAACCACTCATAACCTGCCGATTAGCACAAGTTTACGCGACTTTAGGCAAATACGGCTGTCCTGTCAATATTATTTATCATCGGATTTATTGCTTGTCGCCGGCGGCACTTGGGTGTATAATAGATAGCAGTGGCGATATTGAAATGGTCGTTCAAGAGGAAGGTTGGATGGATGTAAACCTGGTTCTATTTAAGAACGACGGCTCGCAGAAGAGTTTTTCTCTGCCGAGCAGCCTTGCTGTAATCGGCCGGCGCCACGATTGCGACTTGTGCATCCCACTTATGCGCGTATCCAGAAGGCATTGCCAACTGGACCAGAACAATGAGACTTTGAAGCTTCGCGACCTCGACTCCCGCAACGGCACTTATCTCAACGGCGAACCAATAGACAGCGAGACGACCATCCGGGCAGGCGACTATCTCCAGGTAGGCCCTCTGGTGTTTCAGTTTCAGATTGACGGTGAGCCTGAGCAGGCCGTCCCACCGCAGGACGCCGGGGAAAAGGTATCTCCCGAAGAACCGGTATTCATTGCCGGCGCTGATGAGAATGAGGAGGATTTCCCTGAGCTTGAGATCGATGATTCGGATTCTTTCCTGGATGAGCTCGAAGCGCTCTGAGCCGGCCCGCGCTCCGGGACGACGGCAAATCGGCTCCGGGGCCCGTTCGCATTGGAAAATACCTGCCTTTTTGGTGAATCTTTTTGGCCTGTCGGTGCCGATTAGTTATAGTTTTTGGCGTGATGCGGTTACAATACCTTCTGTATTCGCTGCGAGAGAAGCTGTATGCAGATATTCGATTTGATCCGGATTGTTTCGGCCGGTTCGTCCGGGCCGGCGTCGGCGCAGGCCGGTTCGCGCTCGATCGCCGCGGCGCTGCCTTTTAGTCCGGTCAGGCTCGTCTGTCTTGTGCTGTGGGTATATCTGTGCCTGTATCTCGTTCAGGTCGTTCAGTTCAGCGCGTTGGTGCCGAAGAACCGTAAATCAATAGCCGGTATTGCCACGCTCTTTACGGGGCCCATACTGCTGCTGACCCTGCTGATAATAGACATACTGAAAAACACCTCGGCAAGCAGCGACGGCGTCTTTGAGATAATGAGGCAGCGGGCCGGCAATGCGCTTGCCGGCATCCGCTCCGGGGGGCCGACGATCAGACTGCTTGACTCGTCCGGCAGAAGTATCGACCAGATATACGGCCATACCGACAAAAAACGACGCGAAAGTCGTATTCTTGACTTGACTGTGTGGCTTGTTGGCGAGGCCCTTGAGCGGCGTGCCAGTGACATCCTTATCGACCCAAAAGACGAGGCGACTTACACAATCAGGCTGCGAATAGATGGAGTGCTCAAAGTACTAAGAACGCTCAACGCCGAGACATCCAAGGCCGTCGTCAACAGTATCAAAGCCGTCTCCAGCATGGACATCGCCGAAAAGAGACGACCTCAGGACGGCGCCTTCATAGCGAAAAAGGGCAAGGTCACCGCTTCGTTTAGGGTCGCAAGCGCCGGCGTCGTCAACGGCGAGAAGCTCTCGATTAGGGTGCTCAACCAAAGTGCGGGCTCGTTCACCCTCACCGAGGTGGGACTTACCAAGAAGCAACATTCAATCGTCCAACGTGCAATCAGCGAACCGTCCGGTATGGTGCTGATGTGCGGCCCGACCGGCAGCGGCAAGACAACAACAATGTACGCAATGCTCAACGAGATAGACCGCTTTACCCGCAACGTTATCACGGTCGAAGACCCCATCGAGGCCGTTCTCCCGGAGGCCAGCCAGATTGAAATCAACCCGAAGGCCGACATCACTTTTGCAAATACTCTCCGCAGTATCCTAAGACAGGATCCGGACGTGATATGCGTCGGCGAAATACGCGATGAGGAAACAGCCGAGATCGCGCTTCGGGCCTCGCAGACCGGGCACCTCGTCCTGGCAACGGTGCATTGCGACAGCAACGCCACGGCGTTGATCAGGCTGCTGGATTTGGGCGTATCACCTCTTTTGCTGTCATCGGGAGTGAGCCTTCTTCTCTCGCAGAGGCTTCTGCGCCGGCTTTGCAGGCACTGCAAAAGGCCGGCCAAGCTCAGTCGCCGACTCATTCAGGAATTCAGAGAAAAACGCATAGACTACAGGCACATGTTCGAGCCCAGAGGCTGTTGGCGTTGTGACGGGACAGGCTACCTCGGACGCATGGCTATCTGCGACCCCCTCGTCGTAACCGACGAATTGAGGGCTAATATCGCCGAGAACAAGGCGCTGATCTCCGAATTGAGAACCCGGGGCAGGAGAAAGGATAGAACGAATCTGAGAAAAGAGGGGCTAAAGAAAGTGGCGCTCGGATTAACAAGCCTCGAAGAACTAAAAAGGGTGGTAGGATAAGCGTTATGGCATTTTGGACCGGTATATTGGTTGGCGGATTCTTTGCCTGGTTGGCCGTAAGAAAGGGCTTCTACGAGACCTGGACATTGCTGTTCAACGTCGTAATTTCAATCTACGTTTCCGTCCTCCTGACGCCCGTGATTGCCGAGAGTGTCCCTGCGGCCGGCGATACCGCCTATGGAAACGCATTGACCTTGACGGCCGTCGCGGCGGGGACCTTTCTGATTCTCCACGGAATATCCTACACGCTTTTTACGGGCCGGCTCAGGGTCACGTTCCCGAAGATATTCGACAATATCGGCGCCGGCATCTTAGGCTTCTTGGCGGGCTTTCTAATATGGAGCTTCGTGGCGCTGCTAATTTCAGCAACGCCCATCGGCCAAAAAGACACTGCCCGGGCTATTGGTTTCGGCAGGAAGATCGAGCAGTCCAACGGTGCATACATTTCCTGGTGGTGCAACCTCGTCAATACCATAGCCTCCTCCGAGGACACCCGTCGCCCAACCCAGGAGACTGTAAGCCGGCTGTTAGATAAGGCCGAAGAGAAAACGCGGGACAAACCCCCCGAACAACCCGAACCAAACAGGCCGTAGCCGTAGGGTGCGATATTTCGCACCACTTCAATCTGGGACTCCCCAACCGAGCCTATGACTCCGCACAGCCCCTCTTTAGAAGCAGCGAGTCGCAGCTATTGCCCGCCCAAAGATCGATAATCGGCCAGCAAATATTTTTCGTCTTTTTTCTCGAAACACAGCTCAAGTTTCTCTTCCGGGATTCTCCAGGTCTCTTTGCTCGGCGAACCGCCGGAGACTTTCTCCACCGGCCCTTTCTGCCCCGGCGACTTCAAAAGGACAAATCTCCCATCAGTTGTCTTAAAGCCCCGAAGGCGCCAGTAGTTGCGTTTGAGCCACTGCCCGGGCGGTTCGGAAATCGCCGGGCCGCCGATGAAAGGATTATCTTCGCGTGCGACCTTTCTGGGTCGCGCTTTGCCGAAAACCAGAAGGAAACGGTCGCGAGCCGGTCGCGGGCCGCGAGACCACAGAAAGAAGCCTGCTTCGCCCATCTCCTGCCTTACCGTTTTTGGTCCTATCTTTCTGCGATGGCTTGCCTCGCGCCGGGATAACGGCTTCCGTGCGTTGCGGTCCAGAACATAAACGCAGCCGGCCGGCGAGAGCTTTTCATAAATCTTCGCCAGCAGAGTCTTACCGTGGAAAAGCAGGTGATAGCTGTCCAAAAAGAAAACCACATCGATCGGCTCATCTCCCAGCTTTGGGTCGCCGTTGTCCGTGAGGACCGAAGGCAGAGAAACATCAGGCCCAAGCGGCGGCCTCTCTTCTTTTTGCGTGGCCCACTCCTCCAAAACGATCTCCAGACCATCGCCGGAAGAATTATCGAGGATTGGAGCCATCAGTTTGCGCGCCTCTCCCAGCGCGACAAAGACCGGGTGCTCATAAGGACCAGCAAGGGGAAGGAACAGGCCGGAGCACTTCTCCACCGAAATGGCACGAAAAGCATCCGGATCACGACCGGGACTCTGCGGCCCTCTTGGACGCTGAAAGACAACGACAAAGTGGTCCTTTTCGTACCAGCACTGTTCGGCGCACTCGGCAAAAGCAAAACCCTCTTCCCTTGCCTCTCTAACCACCGTTGTCTCGGCGATCCAGTAATGCTTCTTCTCGCGTACGTGTCGCGGGACCCAGTCGCGCAACGTCCCACGGTGTCGGTCAACCACGACCAGATGGCCGCCGGGCTTGAGACCTCTCCAGATCCCCCTCAACATCTCCCGGGGCTTGGCGAAATGGTGATAGACGTGACACATATAGGCAAGATCAACGGAATTTGGAGGCAAACAAGGGTCGTCGCTGCGCCCCAGCACCGGACGAACCTGCCCGAATCCTTTCTTTTCGGCCTCGTTCTTTAACGACTTGACGCTGCTCTCTGTAATCTCCTCGGCAAAGACAGTCCCTGTTTCGCCGACCATCTCTGCAAAGACCCACGTATCCCGGCCGCGGCCCGCCCCGATGTCGGTAATTGTCGAGCCCTTGCCCAAACCAAAGTGGGCGACTATCGCGCGGATAGATGCCTCACGGTTACTCGGCCTAACCGACTCCGACTTGGCCGACTCTTCGGGCCGACGCTTTGACCTGTTGCCCGCCGAGTTCGCAGGTGCAACTGCCTTAGCTGCTGCGTTCGCGTCAGCGGACACCGGAGCAACGAGCTGCGGAGCCATCTGCCATATTGCAAACGCAAATACCACTGCCGCCAGGCAATGGTTAAGAACTTTTCGAAATCTCATAACATTTCTCCAAAAGCGATAGTAAGTCTTTGTAAACCGGGACTACCCATATACACGACTTAGCAGCCTCCTTAAGGCATCTGCACCCACTACACTACTACATCCATCGCGGATTTGCAACTGATTTCAACTCCTCCCGCAGATATTCTTATTGCCATAAACCCGCCAAGAAACATCATGATCAGCTATTCGGTGACTTCGACGGCGACGGACGAGCGGAGCTGGTATTCTGGAACCAGGGCGCCCGCAAGCTCTACATTGCCGAGATTCCCACGGACCCCAGCACCGCCAAATCCTGGCAGTCCACGCAAATCTACTCCTGGAGCAGCGACAGCGAAATAAAACAGCGAGGAAGATACCCCGGGTTCAAAGCCCTCAACGAACACGAAGGGTTGGCCAAGGCCGACATCGACGGCGATGGCAAGCTCGACATAGTCGGCGGCGGCCGCTGGTTCAAACACAACGGCCGAGCCAATTACACGCCGAACATCATCGACGCGAGTTACGCCTTCTCGCGTGCAGCCACCGGACGAAACGGCCTGTGGTCTCATCATAGCAGACTCTATCTATAAGGCACCCTCACTCTATGACAGCCCGCAAGCGGGCGGGCAACTGCCGTCCGGGCACGGGCCGTTCGGACACATACCGCACATCGGCGGCGGCGCGCTGCGCCCGACGGAGAAGCCCGACCAGACTCTCTTCAGCTTCGAGCTCTTGCACCGTTCGCACGTATGGGTTTTTGTTTTCAAAACTCCGATTTTGAACATTCGGTATTGTTTCGAATTTCGGATTTCGTGCTTCGTATTTCGCGACAATAAACCAGCTTTTTCGCTATTAAGTGCCGTTGTAGGACTAACTTAGCTGCCTGAATAACGCAAGCTATCGGCAAAACCGCTCAGTCTCAAAGGCCGCTACTACTTTGTCAAGGCTGATTTTGGCGGTTGTCATTGCGAGGCCTGAAAGGCCGTGGCAATCTCCGGCCCTCGAGCGGTTTGAGATTGCCGCGTCGGCCTTCGGCCTCCTCGCAATGACACCTACTAATTCGATTTTGACAGACTACTACCTTAGACAGGACGGCGGTTACGAGATTTTCTAAATTTTTGGTATCGTCCCAAAGGTTGG
>JAGMDR010000271.1 GCA_023128595.1 Planctomycetota bacterium
ATCCCCAGCCTTTGGGACGTTAATAGTATTTTACATCATCTCCCGCATTTTTTGCTCCCCAAAGCAATCCCAACGTAGAATTTATGCTCTGGAACGGGCATTGCCTCGCTATTTTTGCGTACCTGAACCGTTGCCCCATCAGAAAACCACGTTTTTCAGCAAAGTGTGGCATTAGCCTGGCCCAATCGGAACAGGTTTCAATCGATCAATCCGCTCGAGGATTTCACAGAACAGAGTTTTCGGCAATGCGACTTCTGCCATCTGGAATATTACATATCTCGAATGCCTTACCACTTTGGCACCGATCTTTATCAGTTTCTCTTTGAGCGTTCTCAACGACCACTTCTTAATTCTCTCTGGCAACGCCAAACGCCTCAGGAAATTGCCAATATTATACGCCAGTGCAAACAGTTGGAGCCGAACTTGATTGTCAACGAAAGCATGGTAGGAAAGCCGAGTCCACTTTAAGACATATTTGCCTTCTTTGATCCATTGCTCTGCCGTGCCGCGTTGGTTGTAGAACTTCACCACATTAGTCTACGGTCAAAATCGAGCCTGAGAGCGTCCTTGCGTGCTTCACCTATTGGGTTCTCCCGTATCAGATGGTCGGAAACTGGCTTGAGTGGTCTCCATAGGCTCTATACTGTCAAATTACAGTCCATTTGTCACGGACTACTTGGGAAATCTGGGTTTAAACTGAATTCTTGCGAAATGGCGGATAGGTATTGGCATGCAAGTTCTCGGCGACAACCGAGACGGCTACAGATGCCAGGGAGCGCGCAAGGGTTTGTTCAGCAGGCGGTTGGCTTCGTCATCATTGATAAAGTGCTCTCTGTCCGGATCCCAGGCCAGTTTTCTTTTAAGTTTCATGGCTATGTTCGCCAGGTGGCAGACGCTGGCTGAACGATGACCGACTTCCACCGGCGCGATCGGGTCACGACCCGATTTAATGCAATCAAGGAAATTGCGCTTGTGATCGCTGCTCTTAGGAAGGTGGATTTCGTTCGGGCCGATTACCGTATCCTTCAGAGATTCTGGATTCGTGCGCAGCGAAGACCAGTCGGCCTGGACCGAGCCTTCTGAGCCTTCGAAGCGCGCCGCGCCGCCTATACCGCCTGGCGTGCAGATCAGTTCCACACCATTGGCATACCTCGCCCGAAAATAAATTCGGCTGACCGTGTCAAACAGACCCGTTTCCGGGAATTCACTGCCCAAATCCTCGATTTCCACCGGTCCCGTACGTTCAGTGCCCAGGCCCCACTGAACAATGTCGAACTTATGAGCGCCGGTATTGGTCGTCTCGCCGCCCGAATAATCCTGGATAAACCGAAAGGTGTAAAAACAGCGGGATTTATTATGAGGCGCCCACGGTGCCGGTCCCAGCCACAGATTGTAATCAAATCCCTCGGGTACCGGCGTGGGCTGCCAGGTATTAATGTCAGTACGCAAACCATGTCGGCCCAGGCTAGTCAAAACTCGCTTGACCCGGCCGATGCGGCCGTTTCGCACAAGCTCACAGGCAAAACGCATGGTCTCCTTGGAACGATGCTGGCTTGCGGTCTGCAGGGTCACTCCATAGCGGCGTACCGCTTCTACCATTGCACGGCCTTCGGCAATGGTTAAGCTCAACGGTTTTTGACAATAGATATGCTTTCCCGCCCGTGCCGCCATTATTGTTGGAATTGCGTGCCAGTGGTCCGGGGTGGTGACCGATACGGCGTCGATGTCATCGCGGGCCACTAACTCGCGAAAATCATTGTATACATCACAACCTTTATAGATTCCCGAGCGTTTCTTACCTGCGTAATAGTTGTCTACCCGTTTGCGGGCTGGCTCGCGGCCCCGAAACTGTGTGGCCGTCTTGTAGCCGTAACTGCCCCGGTTCACGTCACACACTGCGACAATCTGAGTATCGTCCTGATGCATCAGGCCCTGCAGATCGACAAATCCCATGTTGCCCGTCCCGATACAACCGACGTTGATCCGGTTACTGGGGGCCAGGGCGCCGAAAACCGTAGGGGGGACTACCCAGGGAGTGCCTAACGTCGCCACGGCGCCAGCCGCCGTACGCTGGAGAAAATTCCTGCGAGTTATGGTTTGATCAGCTTTCATGGAGACTCCTGTCAAAACAGCCGTGCGTTGTTAGGTGGCACGCTCAACCTATACCCGGGCATGTTTTCCGATCCTATTTGTTATGCGGCAAGGCTGTTAACGCCTTCTCGATCTGCTTGGCCAGCAGGCGTCGGCTGTCATAGAGGAAATTCGGCTTGATGTGGGAGCAGTTGTCGTAGGCCAGGATGAAGGTGTCGGCCTGCCGGATCGTTCTTTCACAGTCTTCAGCGAGTCTGTCTTGGGCTTGGGCTCGGAGTTTCTTTGCCGCCTCGCCTAACAACCAATGGTACTCATAATCCTCCAGACCATCCCGCATCATACAGAGTCGGATGGACGGACTGACTGTACCGTCCGGATTAGGATAGAGCAGGTAATGGTTGCCGGCGGCGGTGCGCTCGGAACGATTGGGCTCTTTCCAGGGATCGTTAGTCCAGCGGTTGACCGTCCATATCAGATATCCATCAATACCATATTTGTATGTGAGCCAGAAAAGCGCTCGATGGTCTACCCCGCGAGCAGCGATGCGTGTGCCCGGCCGAGGGCTTCCGTAACCGTTATACCACCAAACCTCATTGCCCAGGGCGTGCTGCTGGGCCAGTACATCCGTGTCGAAACAGTTGACATTAATACACCAGACGTTCATACCACGTAACAAGGGCGAGGGCGTCTCCGCGCCAAAGATCCTGATTCCCGGATGAGCCGCGTGTATAGCGTCGAAGACACGGTTAAGCAGATTGAAGTCCCTGGGCGTAGTGTGCTTGTGCACGACCACCTCATCCACACAATAGACGTAGCTGCCCTTTAGCCAGCCTTTTTTCTGAAGATAATCGGCCGCGACGCGATAAGCGTCCGCAATTCGTTTGAGGTATTCGTCGGTGCCCTTGGCAGCACCGAGGAAACTGCTGCGGTCAAAAAAGTAGGGAACTGGCATCCCGTCGAAATGGTGGCCCATCGCTAAATAAGACTGAACAAACCTGTCGAATTCGGCTGTGTCTCCGATGGCAACTTTTTCTTTCTGTTTGTCCCAGGCCAAAGGCAAGTGGCGTAGATGGGATGGGCACAGACGGTAACGAGCCAACAGTTTGACGATTTTCGGCCGCCATTGGTTAATGAACTGACCATAGTCCATATCCCCGTACCATTTCTTGATGTCTTCCCGCCAGCCGTAAGGACCGTAGATTGTGGTGCTGGTTCGCAGGTGCTGCTTGACTGGGATATCGAAGTCCCAGACATGCAGTTGCAGCTTAGCGTTCAGATCACCACGACCTGTATGAACAGTTATGGGCGCAACATAATCGCCCGCATTTGTTCCCGGCGGCACATACACCTCCAGCCAGATGGGCCAGTGCCATTGTCTGTTGGCGACGAAGGGTCTTGGTCCTGGTAAGCCATCGGGCAGCCCCTCCGGAGGGCCCTCTTGGGCCGGCACGTAATAGACCGGACTCCAGAAGACATTTTCAGCAGCGATCTTCGCCCCGGCCGCCCCGACCAGCTCGCCTATATCAACCGACACTTCGCCGAGTTGCTTCTCTTCATGCGGCCAGAGCACAAGCTGCACGGCTTCCGTTTCGTTACGGGCGGCGGACATCTTGACCGCCGGATCGGCTGCTCCCGCCAGATGCACTTTCTCAGTCCGCATTATCTTCCGCGCGGGCCCTTCGAACCACAGAGTAGCGGCCTGCGATTTCACGAGCGGGCGGCGGACCGGTTTTGCCTCAGGTGGCTGATAGTTGTCGGACCTGGTTGCCCGCAGATTATCAACATAAAAATCAATGACGTCGCCGTGGTCATAGGCTGACTCGCTCAGCCAGAAACTTATCTGCCCCAGGTCCTTGGCATTGGAGATATCACGAATGCAGAGCTTTTCATGGGCCCACTTGCCGTGCCGCAGGTCGATACATGTTGTTCGATAGATATCGTGTCCCTTGCTGTCTTTGAGAGTAACATGGAGGGCGAAATCCGGGTCGCGGCTGCGCCGGCTGTCGAAGTAGACGTCCAGTTCCAGGAAGTCATGCGCACTGAGGTCTACAGCGGGCCGATATATTTTCCGCACTGAGGGCCAACCCATAGGATACTTGGGTCTCCTCGCCTGTCCCTCGTGTCGATGATCAATCTCAACGTGTATGCGCAGGGCGTGCCGACCCTGGCGGACGTGCCCGTCGCTCAAAGAAAAGCTGATTTCTCTTTGCCTGCCGGTCTCCCAGCCGGCAAGGGCCTCAAAGCCCTCAACTAAGAGCGGGTTTTGAGCGTTGAGCACGGATGCGCACGCCAGTGAGAGAATACACATGGAAAGATACAGATATCGCATGGGAGAGATCCTTATTTTGCTTCGGCTTGACCGGCAGGCGGCCAGGACTTATACAAGGAAGTGCCAAATCTCATTCTTGGTGTTCCACGTTCGTGGGCTCCGATGTCGGGGGCTTTGTCCTTGTGGTTGTCGTTGAAATTGGGGATGACCACGCGACGAGCTGCGGCTTTGCAGGTGTGGTCATCCCACATGTCACAGACGATCAAGGCCGTCTTTTTCGGATCCCAACGGACCGTTTGCTGGACCGCCAGGAACTCACCGTCGTCTTCGCCTTGCCTAAAGCTTCAACACCAGTTCCTGTGCTTCTTCGCCTTTCTCTGCTGGCCCGGTGCAGAACGAGGTGTCGCAGCGTCCCCAATTGATCCCGGGCCCGGCCAGCGATGCGCAAGCGCAAATTGCCACAATAGTCTTTGAGGTCCTCACGTCTTCTCTCCATATGGCATGATGTGTCCCTGTGATTGCCGGTCAGGGTGCCGGCCGGCGGCGGTTCTTCTGTACTATCTCGGCAGCTTGAATGAAGTCTTCATATGTTTGGAACTCAAATTCTTTGAGCACATCGGCGAGTTTAACGTCCGCCGAGCAGCTTTCGATGATGGTCCATTCTTCCTCATGGAAGGTCTTGATGCGGAGTCTGCGGCCGTATTTGGCCTGAACCTCATCGAAACGTTGACAGAAGGGCCAAGTGTGCAAAAACGCCTTTTCCAGGTTTACAGATGCGCAGACCCAATCGTTCCAGCGGCCGGTACTTGCCACCACCTCTCCCGAAATGTCACAAATCTTGGAAGTGTCTTTGCGGGTGCTGGAAACGACTACAAATTTGTTCTGCCAGGCCTTGGCATTGACTGCCATCCCGCCGGCAAACGCCGACGGCCAGAACACTATCTCTGCGCCTGCCTTACGCAAATTCTGCCAGCCGTCATGCCATTCCATATCAAAGCAGATCTGCGCGCCAACAACGCCAAAGTCGGTGCGAAATACCGGCGGCTTCAAAGCACCCGGCGTCACGCCATTGTTCATTTCGCCGACAGTCGGATGGATCTTCCGATATTCACCGAGAAGCTTGCCCTTTCTATCGATAAACACCGCTGAGTTATAGTAGTGGCCGTTCTCTTTCGTATAGATCGGACAGACTATGTAGCAATGATGTTTCCGAGCAAACTCGGCAAACGGTCGGGAAATATCCCCGATTGGTACTTCCGCGACCTTAGGAACCGGCGGCCGACCTGAAGAAAGATTGGCAAAAGGAAATACTTCTGGCAGACAGATAATATCCGGCTCATAGGAGATCAGTTCTTGCATTCGACCGAGCATCTTCTTAATCATCTCCTCGTAGCTTCGCGCCTGCATTCCATTCTGAGAGATCGTGGCCACCCACACCTCCCGAGGCAAACGTTTCTCGCGTGGCCTTGGTCTTACCCGAGGGGCCGATGGTGCCGAGGTGGCTGTTGAATGAGCCCCGGCCCACATGCCCAGACTCAGTCCTATGGAAGTGCTTTGCAAGAATTTCCGTCGAGTGAACCCTTCAGGCTTGTTAGCCATAATAAATCTCCTTATCTTTTAGGATCATTCTCCGACCGAACGAAACGGCTTATCCCCCGGCGATAATCGCCCAGTTTTTGCCCAAACAGCAATTCATCTGGCTGGCGGCGTCAGCATCAGGTCCTCGATGACCTCGGCCAATTCCGCCTGTGGCATTTTGTAAACCAGATATGCATGGTTTTGGATGGGACCGGGGACCCACTTATTACGCCCATCCTCTTGGCTTACACATTTGCCCTCCGAGACGGCCGTGAAATAATTGGACATACCTCGCACGACATAAAGCACTGCAATCAGATCCCAGCTCGATCTCTCAGTGACTTTGTGCCCCTCAAAAAAATTCCTGTAAAACGCCAGCACCGGATTGTCCTTTGGTCCCTGGGCGACCAACCTGGCGCCCGTCATGACATCGATACCCAAACCGGAGAAGACGATCTTGCCGGGCCAGTCGCTTATCACTTTGTGGGCGGCTGCGCCGTCCATGCGGAAATTATAATCCCCTTCTTTTTTCGTATTGGGCCAGACACCGCCCATAGACACCAACTTTTTGACCTTGGCGTTAACCAGGTCTCTGCCGTTGAGCGGACTATAGCGATCCGGTTTGCTGTTTAGCAGGTCGGCCATATTCGTAAGCCACCCGACTACTACAATGGTAACGCTGTTGTTCGGCTGAGCCGCCAGAATCTTACGATAAAGCTCGACCGCCTCCGGTGCATCATTGCCACTGGCTAAATCATGCGGATAATCGGGGACACTGTCGTGGTACCATTCTTCGGGATTGGGACCTGTTCTTGAAGAGCCAATAGGAATATCACCCCGCCCGTAGTATGTGTTTATCACGTCGATAGCAGGTGCACTCCAGTGATTTTGATTAGCGCTCATAGTCGCCAGTATTTTTGCCTCACCTCGATCGGCTAAGACATGAAGAATTGCCAAAGCGCCCGCGTCATCGACATCGGTTCCGACATCCGTATCGAAGATAATGGGTACTGCCGTAGGAGTGCTCGCAAACCAACCACCGCCACAACCGCCGACGAACGATACACCCAAACTCACGGCCACAACCGTGAAAAAGAACAGTGGATTTTTAGTCATCTTGCATCTCCTTCATATCTCCAATGAGTGTGAATCGCGCGACAAATCAGACAGATATGAACTGGCAAATGGAATCAAATGTGAAGTGCCATCATCTCTGTCTTAGTGAAAAAATTTAGACCCCGTCCCCGTCGGTTGCTTGCCTCTCGAGCAACGTTCTGCCGCGAAGCGGCAACTGCGTAAGTCGCTTGCCACTGCTGGGACCGGCGATGCTGTCACAATTCACTTGTGCCCTCTTGCGTCTTCTTGAGTGGATGCGGACATCCGAGTAGTAATATCAGTGGTATGGCCGATGATGGGGCCGTGGGTCAATACAGCCGCCTTAGCAGAGGCGTGCCGTACCATAAGGGAATTCACGAATCCTAATGCTACTGAGAATACCCTTCTCGAATCCAACATTTCCAGTTTTCTATCAGACAATGGCTTGCTCCTTCGTTGCAATCATGTCAAACAATGATACGCCGTTGGCCGGAGCAACGCAAGATTAAAGCGGAATCGTTTGACAGAAACGCGTCGCTTAGTCATTATACTGATCACAGTTCTTTGTCGTCAGGGCAAGTGTAACGTAGATGGATACCTGTAACGTGTGGCTGCAACAAGACGAATAAGTAAGCTAAACTGACCTGTTTCATAAGAGCGCTTCGTAGAAACTTATGTCTTCCGAGTACAGGTAGAAAATTTTTTGATATGGGAATGAACATGGGACCAAGGCTAATCTTAAGATTCTATTTCGTTCTCTGTGCAGTCTTTGCTTGCACTTCTGTCATCTGTGTTGCTCCAAATGACTGGGCGGAGGGCACCACAAGCAGGGCTGGCGGCAATTCTGACTACTCTGTTGCTCTTGCTCTGAGCGGGAAATGGCGGTATATTCTCCGCTGTTCGACAAGTGGTATTGTAATGAATCGAGTAAGGCCCAACCAGAGTTCAGGCGATACAACTGCCAGAGGCAGGACTGTGGTAGTAGTCGGTATCATGCTACTCATTGCCCTGGTTCACTTCTTCAGGGTAGGAACCTACCTCCGGGGTACACTGTTCACACTCTACTACAGCTACTTTTCGGATATAGTTGTTCCCTTTGGCATGTACTTCCTTCTCTTCCTGGTTGATGTACGTGTTCGCTTCCTTATAGACTGGCGTGTGAAAGCCACGCTGGTTTTCGGTGTCGCGTCCTCCACAGAAGTAATGCAAGCATTTGGAGTACCCCTGCTGGGACGGACCTTTGACCCTCTTGACTTCGTAATGTTCGGCGGCGGAGTGCTGTTGGCAGCTCTCACGGATAGATTCCTTTTTGACCGACTCCTTCCCTGCTGGTCTCCGAAGACGGGAGATTCATCAGATGTGATACGGAGTTCGAACAGGCAGAAGGCAGGCTGATTGAAAGCATGTATAGAGAGGTAGAGAAACTTCGGGGGTAGCCACTGGTTTCTTGGAATGGCTCAAAACAAATGATCCTGGAGAACAGGCATCACATCTGTCCAATGCAATACAGAAAACGATCCAGCCGCAGGACCAATCGCTGACCGTTTACGGCTGGGCTGGCATTGGCATTTCGATCACCTTCAAGCGTATTATGAGCAAGCAGTTCATACTTCGGCTTCGCAGCCAGCACAAACGTTCCACTATGACGTGATACGTAGTATATCTTCCCCGCTCCTACTAT
>JAGMDR010000272.1 GCA_023128595.1 Planctomycetota bacterium
TAATTCAATACTTTTTCCCAGTATTTACGGTTCCAACGACAGAAATTTTTCTCAATCTCATAACCGGATGGGTTCTCTGCACCGCGAGACATACCATCACCGGCATCTTGCCATTCGCAGACCCGGCTGGACAGAAAGCTCACGATGCTTATCATCGGTTCTTCCCGGACGCTTCCTGGGCAATGAGCGAGTTGTGGAGACTTTTGACGACTCTGCTGGTCAAAATATTTTACCCAACCGGTGTAATACCTACCGATCTGGACGACACCCTGTTTCATCGCAGTGGCAGAAAAGTCAATGGTGCGGGCTGGTGGCGGGACGCGGTTCGTTCGACCGGTACAAATATAGTCCACGCCTGGGGCCTGAACCTGGTAGTACTTACACTGAGAATAAATCCGCCCTGGGGCGGCGAGCCTTTGGGTTTGCCAATCAATATGAGACTTCACCGAAAGAATGGGCCGACTCTTACAAAACTGGCCAGCCAGATGCTCACAGAAGTTGCCCTCTGGCTGCCTCAAAGGCGTTTTCTGTGCAGTGCGGACGGTTTTTACGCCTCTCTGGCAGGAAAGGATATACCCAACACTCATATAATCTCGCGTATGCGTCGGGATGCAAATATTTACGATTTGCTGGGCAAGAAAAGAAAAAAGACAAGAGGCAGACCTCGCAAAAAGGGCAAAAAGCTTTCTTCTCCGCAAAATCTGGCCAAAAGAATACACAACTGGCAATTGGTAGAAACCTGCGAACGAGGCAAGAGCAAAGAACGTCTTATATATACCAGAAAAGTTGTATGGTACAGGGTATCGCAGAAACCGGTGCTTCTGGTAATCAGTCGAGACCCAGCTGGAAAAGAGAAAGACGATTTTTTCTTTACCACAGATTTGAGCCTTACCGCTGCCGAGGTGATAAGCGGGTTTGCGGGTCGCTGGAGCATCGAGGATACTTTCAAAAATACCAAACAGTTCATAAGAGGTCAGGAACTCCAGAGCTGGAAACGCAAAGGTCCCGAGCGAGCGGCAGCGTTGAGCCTGTGGATTTATTCTGCGATCTGGCTGTGGTATCTTGGTCAGAAATCGAAGCGGAGATATTTTTTTGTTCAGCCGTGGTATCCGGGCAAGTCTGCTCCGAGTTTTGCGGATGCGTTGAGCTGCTCGGTAAAAGGCTCGTACATAACAAAAATTTTGAGTTTTTAATCGAAGCATTAGCTGCAGCAGCTTAAATGCTTACAAAAAGTGCGAAAGTTTACCACCTACAACTTGGGCAATTTCCTGAGGCGTCTGGCATTGCCGAAGTCGGTGAAAAAGTGGTCGCTGCGAACGCTCCGTGAGAAGCTGATCAAAATCGGAGCCAAGGTGGTCAAGCACTCGCGGTACGTGGTTTTCCAGATGGCCGAAGTGGTTGTGCCGAGGGTACTTTTTCGGCAGATTCTTGAGCGAATCAGCCGATTGAGAGCCAGCCCGGAACTCGTGAGGACAGGATGACCGGTAATTTAGCGAAAATCCGTACCACTGGGGAAAAATCGCCGGTCGGCGTACGTCGAAAGACCGCCGAAATGCTGGATTTTCGGCGAATTAGCGTGTTTGAGGGCCTTTCCGGGAGGCGTATCGGCCATGTTGGTGACCAGACCCCTTGAAATCGAGGCCCCGAATATGGTATTATTGACTATGTTGTGCGTAGAAGTTCCGATTGTGACGTTATATGGCAAATCCCGGGTAAGTATTGTTAACCGCATTTCCCGGCAGCGCGTGCCGCCGGGATGCAGTTAGTTTAGCAAACCGTGATAAGCGTATGTCCCGGTTTCTAACCAACTAATCTTTTTTCAGAAGGAGGTAAAGATTATGAGAACGAAACTGTTATGTGTGTTTGGTCTGGTCAGCCTTCTGGGCCTGTTGGCGAGCCAGGCCGATGCAGCGGTGCTGAGCCGCTGGACCTTCGATGAAGGCACGGGGACGACCGTTGCAGACTCGGTGGGCAATAACCACGGAGTATTCGTGGGCAATCCGACATGGGAAGAGGGCGTGCTCGCCGGAGCCCTGAGAGTCGCCGGCAGAGGAGATGAATCAGCAGCGAGTTTTGTAAGTTGCGGCAATGATGTAGTCAAAGGCCCCGACGTTTCCGTGGGCGTCTGGCTGAAGAAGGATGCCGTGAGCAATTGCCAGGTTATCGGCCAGAGCAACGGAAATAATTCCACCGAACCGGGTTGGTTCATATTTCCTCGCGGAAATGGGGCGATGTGGTATGTTATCAACGGCCCCGAGGGAAACTGGGAGGCCGGCCATCTTCGCTTGGATGGCTCACAAGGTGTTGCTTTGCCGCTTTATTACGCAGATGAATGGGTCCATCTCGCCTTTACCTTTAAAGATGAGACCAAAGAACTCTCTGGATATGTCAACGGCGAACTAAAAGCATCACGTGTGATTAATCCCTCACGTAGTGTGATCGACTGTCCCGCCGACATGAGAATAGGCCGGACCGCAAATGGTTCACCCAACTGGGACGGCGTGGTCGATGAATTGGTTATTTATGACCATGTACTCACTCCGGAAGAGATTCCTACGCTCATGGAAGGGCGAATCGTTGGGGTACCGCAGGCCGCACAACCCAGCCCGGAAGATGGAGCTTTTCACGAGCAGACCTTTGCTCAACTCACTTGGTTAGCGGGCGTTTATGCTGCCTCGCACAATATCTATGTGGGCACGGATGCCGCTGGGATCGAGACAGCTACAGAGCCTACTGCCGCGAATCTGGCCGAGCCAAACTTTACGATTGGTCTGCCTCTACCCGGCGATCCCTATCCCGACGGCCTGGAGTATGGGACTACGTACTACTGGCGTGTGGACGAGGTCAATGAGGCCCATCCGGACAGCCCCTGGAAGGGCCAGGTCTGGGAGTTCACCGTGGTTTCCAAAGAAGCGTATAATCCTTATCCTCCCGATGGTTGGATCGATGTTCCTGCCGACCAGACGCTCTCTTGGTTGCCCGGCTTTGGGGCCGAAACGCATACGGTCTATCTTGGCACCGATGCCAATGAGGTGGCCAATGCGGATAGCGGGGGCAAGGTTGTAAGCGAACCCTCCTATACCCCGGCTGAACCTCTGGACACAGGCCAGACTTATTACTGGCGTGTGGACGAAGGTCTGACCAAAGGCGACGTTTGGAGTTTCACCACAATACCGGATATCCCGGTGACCGACGAGACCCTTATCGGGCACTGGAAGCTGGATGGTCCGGACGCGGCCGTAATGGTCGATAGCTCGGGACATGGGCTGCACGCCGAGGTCATCACGCCCGGTCGCAGTGTGGAGTGGATCGACGGTGTTGTCGATGGAGCCATTCGATTGGACGGCCTTTCGGACATCCGAACGGTTGTTGATGTCAGTAGTGTTGGTGTGAATAGTAACACCGTCACGTTCACGGCCTGGATCAGGCGGGACATAGCCGTGGGGAGGGGCTGGGGCATACTCCAAGAAACGGGCCGCAGGGTCGGTTTGCAGTTAGGTGGAGGAAATAACGTGAGATTAAATTGGCCCGGTGCTAATTACGCATCAGCGGGGCTGGTCGTCGCCCCGGCTCAGTGGTCATTTGTGGCCGCGGTGGTGGAGCCGCACCAGGCCACCTTATATCTGGACGGTACGGATAACACCGAAGTCGATCCAACACCCCGTGATCCGGTGGTCTTTGACAGGACTATGGAAATTGGCACGGACGGCAGCGGCTATAACACCCGCTTTATCGGAGCTTTGGACGATCTGCGTTTCTACTCCAGAGCACTGACGCAGGAAGAGGTCCAGTCCCAGATCGCCCAGGCCATGCGAATCAATCTTGCATGGGCGTGGAATCCGGATCCGCTGGACGGCGCGACGGGCATCAGCCGCACGCCGACGCTCAGTTGGGCCCCGGGTGATTATGCCCCGCCGACAGAGGGGCACTACGTGTACTTCGGCGCCGATGAGCCGGCCAACCTTGCTCTGGTCACAACTCCGGCGCAGCCGCAGACTCCCAACAGCTACACTCCGGATCCGCTGGCGTTGGATACCACGTATTACTGGTCGGTGGCTGAGGCCAACGCTGCGGCGGACGGCGGCGTCGACGCCGGGCCGGTCTGGAAGTTCACGACGACAGACTACGTTGTTGTCGAGGACTATGAGCCTTATGCTCCTTTGGTTTTCGACGGCCCCAACGTCTATGACATCTGGGTAGACGGTATGGGAGACTGCGTAGGCAGCGGCAACGCCACCGGCGCAAACGTACAGAGCGACACGGGGATTTACTTAGGTGGTTTCCAGTCGATAAAGTACGAGTACGACAACGATAAGGATGTCCACAATCCGTGCACTGGAAACCCAGGCTCCAGAGACCACTTTTACTCGAAGGCCGAAGCGCAGGTGTCGAGCCTGCCATCGGGTATCGGCTCCGACTGGACTATCGGCGGCGCTCGGGCACTGGTGCTGCAGTTCCAGGGCACGACAGGCAATGCGGTCGAGGACCTCTGGGTAGAGCTGACCGACACCTCCGACAACTCGGCCAAGGTGCTCTACGGCGCCTACGACGATGAAGACCCCAACGACGTGACTGAGACCTCGTGGCACGAGTGGGTCATGGCACTTTCGGACTTCACCGGCGTGGACGTCAATAACGTCAAGAGCATCGCTATCGGCGTCGGCACCGAAGGCGCCAGCGAGGCCGGCGGCTCAGGTACGCTTTACTTCGACGATATCAGGCTCTATGCGCCCAGATGTATTCTCTCGCGTCGTGAAGCTGAATATGCCAAGGTTGATTACGCTCCCGTGGGTACTCCCGGCGGCGATTGCGTTGTCAACTATGACGAGCTTGAGGTAATGTCAAATGACTGGCTGCTTGGTGACGCCAATGTTGAGCCGGTAGAGCCGAATGCTGCTCTTCTTGTGGCCTGGTACAAGTTTGACGGCGACGCCAACGACAGCTCGGGCAACAACCGGCACGGCACCATATATGGCGAGCCTTGGTGGGTAGCCGGAGCGCCCGGGGCAGCGGACCCGGACGGCAACGCAATCGACCTTGACGGCGTCGATGAGTTGATTGACGTTAGTCATGGGACCATTGCGACCGACGTTTACTCGATAGCCTTCTGGCACTATCCTCGCAGCTTGCCGTATACAACCGGTTACAGGGCACTGATGCACACCGACGCCTGGAGTGGCGGTGCGGTTCACCTGCACCTGGGAGCCAACACCAGCCGGGTGAGTTTCGATTGGAATGGCGGGCCGAACGTAACTGCAAGTGAGGCCTCTGCCTTAGTCTCAGATCAGTGGTACCACATAACGATGATAGCCGACCGTACGGTTTCGCCCGCCGAGTCAAAGATCTATATCGACGGCGTCCTGGAGGGCTCCAACACGGGCTCGGCCAGTGCGCTGACTCTGGGCCCATTCAACATCGGCGGCTATCGAGAGAGCGACAGGTACGTCAACGGTCAGTTCGATGACTTCCGCGTCTATAACTACGCTCTGACGCAGAACGAGATTCTGCACGCAGCAGGTTTGCCTACGCTTTATATACCGCTGGTCTCGCCTGCTAACATCTATGATGCGGAACCGCCGACCGAGAAGAAGGTCAACTTCAAGGACTACGCTGTTTTGAGCGACAGGTGGCTTGACGAGGACATGTTCCCGTAATCGGTGTTAAGATAAGGCGAATATGGCCTCCCGTTACTTTGTGAGGATGGCCATAGAGATGTGTACCAGTGCGGGGCCTATACTGATTTAGTTCGGTATAGGCCCTGGTTGTTTTTTGTACCCCTTCACGAGGTGATTTCGCAGCATCGGACTAATAATACTGACATATGTCCAGAAGGTAAATCCGATGCTCCGGAATGGCAAGTCTTTCAAAAACAAAGACTTACGGTCTTGAGAGAACTGCGCTTACAAACCAGCTTACAAAGGAAAGCCCAAAAACGCGCTGTCTTTAGGCTGTTATCTCAACCGTGGCAGGACCGGAGGTTTCTTGCTTATTTGGCCGCGATTTGGTACAATCGTGCACGAAGGCGTATTTAGCGAGGAGTAACAGATGAAGGGCCACCTGCTGACCTCGATGGTTCTCGTGAGCATCTGCTGTGCAGTTGCAGCCGGAAGAATAGTGTACGTGGACACCGACGCAGCAGGCACCAATGACGGCTCAACGTGGACCGATGCCTACAGGTATTTGCAGGATGCCCTAATGATAGCTTCGGCCGGTGATGAGATTCGCGTTGCACAGGGAGTTTATAGGCCGGACGACTTCGTCCTAAGCCGCAGGCCGAATCTCGGCCGAGCAGAAACCTTCCAACTCAAAAACGACGTGGCTATCAAAGGCGGCTACGCCGGACTCGGCGAGCCGGACCCGAATGAGCGGGATACCGTGTTATATGAAACGATCCTCACCGGCGACCTCAACGGCGACGACCACCTGGGCTTGGCGTACAAAAGCGACAACTCCTTCCATATTGTTACCGCCTTGGACACAAATGAGACAGCGATACTGGACGGTTTCACGGTCACCGGTGGCTATGCCATCAGCTCTTCTACTCTGTATGAATGCGGTGGAGGGATGTACTGCGTTGGTGACGCAACGGTGCTCGATTGCAGGTTCACCGGCAACGTCGCAGTTGTGGGCGGAGGTCTCGGCAGCAGGGGTCCCAGCCGCCTCACACTAACTGGCTGCAACTTCAGCGCCAACGAGGCCTTCGAGGGCGGCGGGATCTACAACGACGACACCGTTCCGATCCTGACAGACTGCAACTTCTGCGCAAACATCGCCGATCAAGGTGGTGGTGGCATGTACAACCGCGAAGAGAGCCACGCGGTAATTATCAACTGCACTTTCAGCGGGAACTCGGCTCGCTACGGCGGCGGAATACACAACAGATCGAGCAGTCCGACACTGACGAATTGCACCTTCAACGGCAACTCTGCCCTTAGTGGCGCTGCTATCTCGAATGAGGAGTTCAGTGCGCCAATACTCGACTACTGTACCTTCACAGCAAATGCAGCGCGTAACTGCGGAGGAGCAATGCACAGCGAGCAAGAGAACACCTTGATCCTGCTCAATAACTGCTTGTTCGCCGGTAATTCTGCGGCTTGGGGCGGCGCAATTTCGAATGATGATTGCCACCAGATATTGACCGGCTGCACCTTTACCGGCAACATCACGCGAGATCAATACAGCGGGCCCATAGACAACGACGAAAATCAATGCACACTGGCCAACTGCATCTTCTGGAACAATCTGGATGCCCACGGCCAAGTTACAGAACAAGCCCTCGCAGGCTCGCCTGACGTAATTGCCGTCAACTACTGTTGCGTACAAGGCTGGACCGGTGTCTTGGGTGGAACAGGCAATATTGATGCCGACCCCTGCTTCGCCGATCCCGGCTATTTGGATCCCAACGGAACACCCCAAGACGCCAACGATGATTTCTGGGTTGATGGTGATTATCACCTCAAGTCTCAGGCCGGGCGATGGGACCCTCAGACGCAAGGCTGGGTCCAGGATAACGTTACGAGCCCCTGTATTGACACAGGCAATCCTATGTCTCCCATTGGGCCTGAGCCTTTCCCTAATGGTGGAATCATCAATATGGGAGCCTGCGGCGGAACGACCGAGGCAAGCAAATCATACTTCGGCGAACCAGTCTGTGAAACCATTGTCGCTGGAGACGTAAACGGCGACTGTACAGTTGATTTCAACGACTTTCGCATCATGGCCTTTCATTGGCTTGAGGATAGGAGTCACAACAACGATCCAGCTGATTCTCCACTTCCCACTTCGATGAAAGGATATGAACTATATAGTTGGCCTGTGGAACATGACTGGCACTTTACATTGATTACTGGAACTAATCGCACTAAAAGTTATGAAGAGATTTATTCAGACGAGAGCGTAATAACTGACGATGGATGGGTGAAAATAAGGGATAAGCGAGTGGCCTCGCTTAAAAGGACCCTTGAAAGGCTACCAGCAGGAGAATCGGTTTTTTGGAGTGACGACCGTTTCCTTTCTGGTGAGCAAGGAGATATGCCAAATATTTCTTTTCCTGATGCTGAAGTAATTAGCGAAATTGAAATACATTGTAATCATTTAGGTTTGGAATTAAGTGGTAAACTTTCGCACTTTTTAGGCG
>JAGMDR010000273.1 GCA_023128595.1 Planctomycetota bacterium
CCGCCTTCTTCGTAGCCAACATAGCCAGGCGGCGCACCTATAAGCCGAGCAACGGAATGTTGCTCCATAAACTCACTCATATCAATCCGGACCATTGCGTGCGGGTCGTTAAACAGAAAGTCTGCAAGCGCCTTGGAAAGCTCGGTTTTGCCGACGCCTGTCGGCCCAAGAAACAGAAATGTCCCTATCGGCCGATTTGGGTCGCCAAGCCCCGCTCGGTTCCTGCGTACCGCATTGCAAAGGGCCGCAACCGCTTCATCCTGGCCAACCACGCGTTCGCAAATGCGTTCCTCCATCTTCATCAGTCGTTCACGCTCTCCACTCAATAATCTCGCGACCGGTATTCCCGTCCACTTGGATATGACCTGAGCGATGTGCTCTTCCGTCACCTCGTTCTCGATTATTTTGGTCCCGTTAGATTTGGCAAGCTGCGTCTCTTTTTCCTCAAGCTCTTTCTTCAGATTCGCGATGGTCTCGTATTTCAAACGCGCAGCAGTCTCCAGCTCACCTTTACGCTGGGCATTTTCAAACTCGTTTTGGGCCTCTTCGATTTTCTGTTTCAGTTCTTTTATATGGTCGATTTCGCCCTTCTCACCCTCCCACCGTGCCGTAAGGTCTTTGTCCTTTTGTTGAAGCTCGGCTAACTGCTTTTCCGCACTTTTCAATCGTTCTTTACTGGCCTCATCGGTTTCTTTTTTCAGCGCCTCGCGTTCGATTTGCAGTTGCACAAATTTTCTGCGAATACTGTCCAACTCGGCAGGAAGGGAATCATTTTCGATCCGCAGCTTCGAAGCCGACTCGTCAATCAAATCTATCGCCTTATCCGGCAGCCAGCGGTCCGTTATGTACCGATTCGATAGTGTCGCAGCAGCAACAAGCGCTGAATCAGTTATCCGCACACCGTGGTGAGTGTCGTAGCGATCCTTTAGACCACGAAGTATAGCTATGGTTTCTTCGACGCTCGGTGGGTCAATTAAGATCGGCTGAAAACGCCTCTCCAGCGCTGCATCCTTTTCCATATACTTTCGATATTCATCAATAGTGGTTGCACCAATGCAACGCAGCTCGCCTCGCGCAAGAGAGGGCTTTAGCAGATTGCCCGCATCAACCGCACCTTCAGCTTTGCCCGCACCCACTACAGTATGCAATTCGTCGATGAATAATATTATCTGCCCTTCAGCGGCGATGACTTCCTTTAGTACAGCCTTGAGCCGGTCCTCGAACTCGCCCCGGAATTTTGTCCCTGCTATCAGTGCCCCCATATCCAAAGCAACGACCCTTTTGTTCGTCAAGCCCGTGGGAACATCGCCTGCAAGTATCCGCTGAGCGAGGCCTTCAACGATTGCGGTTTTTCCTACACCTGGCTCGCCGATTAGTACAGGGTTGTTCTTAGTCCGGCGGTTCAGGACCTGCATACATCTGCGGATTTCTTCATCCCTGCCGATCACAGGGTCGAGCTTTCCTTTGCGGGCCATCTCCAGAAGGTCGATCCCGTAGCGCTCTAAGGCTTTATATTTGTCTTCCGGGCTCTGGTCGGTTATCTTTTCGCCGCCGCGAATTTCCTTTAGAGCTTTTTCAATCCGCTCCGGCGTAATCGAATTAAGGCTCAGGACCTCTTTGGCGTCACTGTCTACGGCAGCCAGTGAGAGGAGAAGATGCTCCACACTTAGATATTCATCGCCCATCGCATCGGCTCGGTTCTGCGCATCCAGGACGACCTGGCTCAAGGCCGGATCAGGCATAAGCAGGTTGTCGCTCCTGCCTTGTGGCAGCCGGCCAAGCTCGCTCTCCGTCATCTCTTTGATTTGCGAAACATTAGCGCCGATCTTCTTCAAAATCATAACCACAGCACGCTCGTCATCGCTGCAAAGAGCGCTTAACAGATGCAACGGCGACAGAACAGTATGCGATTTAGCCATCACGATCTGCTGAGCCGTCGCCAACGCCTCTTGAGCCTTCAGCGTAAATTTATCAAATTTCATTGCTCAATCCTTATTGTTATAGACAGACTTTCGCTTACAGCCATATTCTGAAACCTAAGAAGTGCAAACACCGTGCCCAAACGATACAAAAACCATAAGCACAGGTCAGATAGACAGTTACAATAGCACGCCAGTTTTGTTGCGTGCCAATTTGGCAGGTGCTCGTCCTCATTCTTGGCCCGATATTCCTTGGGGGTATTACCTGCGTGGAGGCGCGGACTCCGTCTCTCCAATAGTGCTTCCGCTTTGAGCTTGTTTGGGGCGTGACACCTACGGCTTAAAACAATCGGCTGCTGTCGAGCAAGAAGTTCACCGGGCCATCGTTGGTGCTGCTCACGTGCATGTAGGCGCCAAAGGCGCCTTTCTCGACCGGCACGCCCTGCTCGACGATAAGCTCGATCACTTTTTCGTAAAGCTGCTGCGCCAAGGCTGGCTCGGCAGCGGCGTCAAAACTCGGCCGACGTCCCTTTCTACAGTCGCCGTGAAGCGTGAAATTGCTGACCAAGAGCATCTTTCCGCCGACATCCAATAGGCTTCGGTTCATCTTGCCGGCTTCATCCTCAAATATGCGCAGGTTCACCAGCTTCTCAGCCAGAAACTCGGCATCTTTCAGAGTATCACCCTTGCCGACACTTAGATAGACCAGCATCCCCTTATCGATCTGCCCTACCGGTTTGCCTTCGATATTGACTTGCCCCTGCAAAACACGCTGCACAACTGCTCGCATAGCTATCCTTGCTATCTCATTCTAACGACTAAGTGCTAATAGAACCACGGCGATGAAGCTGCCCGGCGAATGTGCAGCTCATCCATGACGGCATTGCCCTTATGCGTGACAAGATAAATAACAAGCTCAGCGATTTCATCCGGCTGCATAAGATCTTCCTTCTTTATATCCGGGCGGACTTCTTGCACCAGTTCCGTATCGACCCCGCCGGGACACAGCAAGTGCACCCGAATACCGGAACCTTTGAGCTCCTCAGCTAACGATATTGTCATCCCACGAAGGGCATGCTTGGAGGCGGTATAGGCACTTTGAAGCGGATAACCTTTGATACCCACAACAGAGGCGATATTGACAATGTATGCTGCTTGTGCCTTCTTTAGAAGCGGCAGGGCCTCTCTGCAAAGGA
>JAGMDR010000274.1 GCA_023128595.1 Planctomycetota bacterium
TGCCAAAATGTTGGTGCCGGAGTTGGTTGTCAGAGGTGGCCAGACGCCCGCTTCCAATCAAGAGTTGGGTGATGCAGTCAGGCAGGCCATTTCCGCTACCAGGCCCGCACCGCCCGACAGTCCGACTACGGCGAGCGGCGGAGTTTCTCAAGCCCAACCCGGACCCGGTGAGGTTAGTCCGAAAACATCTGCATCTGCTTTCGAGAAAACGGACAATAAGGCCGGTGCTGATCAGCAGGCCAGAGTGCTGTCAGAGTCGCCCGACGGCAATGGCAAGGAGGCCGGCCTTGGCGAAAAAGGCCTCCCAGGCGACAATTCTTTCCAGAAGCTCAATCCAACGCAGGTCCAAACAACCACCGGCCAGGTAAAAGGCCGCAACAGCACAAGTTCCGACAGCAGTTCTTCTTCAAGCTTCGAGCGGATTGTTTCCCATAATGACCCCCGGATTTCCGTTGCAGAGCAACCCTCCGGTGCCACGCAGACCGCAAAGGCCACCGGTAATGCTTCATCCGGCGATGTTTCTGCAACCGTTGGCGAGCAGATTCAGGAATCCATCAGGGGCTCAATAGGCGAGGCGAACCAACAGATCACCATACGCCTTAATCCCCCGGAGCTCGGGAAGGTTCTTGTAAAATTCCAGGAGCAGGATGACCAAATCACCGGCCTCCTGGAGGTCAGCAGGGCACAAACGAGGGTGGAGATCCAGCAGGCACTACCGGAGATACTGCGAAACCTTCAGGAGATGGGCGTTCAGATAAGGAGGCTTGAAGTTGTGCTGACGAGCGAACAGGAACGGCAGGCTCCCAACGGTGAATCGACGGCTCCGGAACAGGACAACTTGGCCGGTCAGCAAGGCTCACCAAATCCCAATGCACGGGCGCCGAACGCGACAGCTAACGAATTGCCGGCAAATGCCGGCGGCTACCCTGGACTTCCCGGACGCGGTGAGGCTATAGTTACCGACAAATCGATCGATATGTTTGCTTAGACAAACCCGCCGGAGCCCCCATCAATCGCTATCAACCTGGGAGCGTCTGCGGCGTGCAGTTTCTATCGACTGTAAGAAGCCCTTCTTGAAACGAGCGGTTGAGAATCGTTCAATCGCCGTTTTTTGGGCCTGCTGCCCCATTTTTGCGGCCAGATCCCGGTTGTCGAGTAATATCCCGGCGTATTTGCGCAGTTGATGGGCGTCGTCGCTCAGAAAGCCGCTTACACCATGTTCGACAGGCGAACTGGGGTGTGTATTGCCCAGAACGGGCATCCCGGCGGCCATTGCCTCCACCGTAGCCATATTGTATCCATCTTCAAGCTGCGGGTCGGCCGTATGGATGTAGAACCGGTGAGATTGCAATAGCTCTTTCAGATGGTCCCAATTCCGGGCGCCTGAGACCCCCGGCAAATCGGGGTTGTGCCCAACGATTCGCACGGCAAGCCCCTCAAACGCCTTTTCGTGAAAGTCCCATAATAGAATCTTTTTTCGGCTGTTTATGAAGTTGGAGATTCGCAGGCCTGCTGGTTCTTGGCCTGTATGGGGGAGATAATCGCTCGGGTCGGCGCAGAAGGGGACGATGTCGTCTGTATAACCCCACGAATTACCCTTTAGCATAGAGACGGCAACGGCATGGCCGCCGACCAGTTCGAGGTATTTGTGCAGCATTTCCTTCATTTGTTCCGGTTCAACATCGGATTTTTCTTCCAGTGCCCGGCCTTCAAGCGTGGAGTGAATAACCATAAGCCGGGGTTCGGGGCGAAGCTTGACGTCAAGGAGATCGGCTATGTTGTGGGCAATGATGCAGTAGTAATCGGTATTTGACCGCAGTGCGTCCGATAAGCGCAGCAGTCGGGAATTCGCCGGGATCGGGCGCATTTGCTTGTCCCAGGTCCTTTTGTACTGGCCCTTGAGCCCCACGATTATGTCCAGCTCGTATCCAAGGACGCCGAGTTGATATACCCACGCCTCGTGACAGTTAAATACAAGCAGCACCTTTCTGTGGTTTGGTTCTTGGTGTTTGTGCGCAGTCATGAGCTTGAAATATACGCTAAAAGGCCAATCTGAGCAAGAGTTATCCTTTTGCTGTTCCGCTGCCGGCACAAAAAGCCTTGCTTCAACGGTCAAGACCATCGAGTCCCGCAATATCGGGTGGCGGAACCCGCTGGTCTCGAAATTTTGGATTTTTTTTGCCTTTGAGCAGTCTTGCTCTGCAATTATCAGTATCCGCGGCGATGGTATTACAGGTCCAGCGATTTTTACCGTTCCGCTCGACAAAGAAAGCCCTTAAGTTTTCATTCTCACAATCGAAAAGGCTCACTGGAAGCGTATATTTCCGACGTGCTCGTTGCACGTCTAATCGTGAATTGACAGGGCTTGACAGGGCCATGAAATAGTCAAGTATTTAAGGAGCGAAAGACATGTTAGCAATTAAGAACAACCTTATGTCAGTGAATGCTGCTCGGCACTTGAGTAACAGCTACGATGCTTTATCCAAGTCTGTCGAGAGGCTGTCGTCCGGGCTGCGTATCAACAGTGCCAAGGACGACGCAGCCGGCCTGGCTGTTCGCGAGCTGATGCGAGCGGACATCGCCGTGATCCAGCAGGGCGCCCGTAACGCCCAGGATGGCATCAGCATGCTGCAGACGATGGAAGGTGCTTTGGCGACGATTGACGACATCCTCATTCGCATGCAGTCGCTGGCTGAGCAGGCCTCTACGGGCTCGTATTCCTCCGCCCAGCGAAGCATTATGCACAATGAGTTTGATGAAATGCGTCAGGAGATCGACCGTGTTGCCACAGCGACCAAGTTTAACGGCATCAGCATGCTCGACAATAGCACCACGGTGTCCATCCACTTCGGTGAGTTGACGACCGACAAGATTGACGTCGCCGGCAGCAATATGACGAGTGCTGCGGGCGGCCTTGCCATTACGGCCGTGAGTATCGACAAAGCGGCCAGTGCGAAAGCAGCCTTGGCGACGTTGGATACGGCAATAGGCACCAAAGACACGGCACGAGCCAAGTTCGGTTACAAGATGAACCGTCTTGAAGGCACCGTCAATGTTCTCAACATTCAGGCCGAGAACCTCCTGACAGCCGAATCGCGTGTTTCGGATGTCGATGTCGCCACCGAAATGGCCAAGATGACCAGGAACCAGGTGCTGGCACAGGCAGGCATAGCCATGCTGAGCCAGGCCAACGCAATGCCGCAGATGGCGCTGACCCTGCTTAGATAACAGCGGGATCTGAACATCGGATGGTAATTCAGGGGAGATGACCGGCGAAAGGAATGCGAGTCATCTCCCCATAAATTGGAATGCCAAACAACGCTGCACTTGCGTATATGTGCAACTGATCTGAAAAGGAACAACCAGGCTTTGAATGCCTGATTGAGACACCACGGAGAACCATCATGAACGGAGTCTCGGCATATCAAGAAACATCCGTTACCACAGAAAGCAAGGGTCGGCTCATAGTCATGCTCTACGACGGGGCGATCAAATTCATGCGCCTGGCAATCAAGGATATGGAGGCGCGGGACGACGAGTCGAAGGCCCGCTACATAAACAGGGCCCAGGATATCATCAACGAGCTCAACACGATTTTGGATATGGAAGCCGGCGGCGAAATATCCGCTAACCTGCGCAAGCTTTACCTGTTTATGAGCCGGCGCCTATCAGAAGCCAACACAAAGCGCGACCCTCAACTTATTCGGGAAGTGATCACTCTGATGGAAGAGCTCAACAAGAGTTGGAGAGCGATCACCGGTTGAGGACGTAGTCCTGCCTTTGCAGAATTGCCACGTTGAGTAACGCGGGTCATTTTGCCCATTGTAAGGCCGGGAAGAGGACAGTTAGGCTATTGGCACCCGGCCTTGTTCATTTCAATTGCGGCATTCAGCCGCAGGCGTCTCCCCAAAAAACCTGCCCTCAAATCGCCATTTTTGCCGATGTTGTACATTATAAGGCTGATACTCGGGCGCCTCTGCTGCAGAGGTCTGTCCGGTGGGGTGCGTTTCAGTAGTAATCTGTATCGTTTTATTGTCAAGAGGTCCGGATGAGTTGGAGTCAGAGCAACAAGCCGGGAGAATCTTTTGCCCTTGAGTCGGGTTCCCATTTTGCAATTTCTCGCAAAATGGGGGCCCAGGCAATCTGTTCCAGAGACGGCGCGGCGCAATTGCTTGCTGCTGCCAAAGCGGCCGTTGCATCCGGAGAAGTTGAGCAGGCGGCGGATCTTCTTGATAACCGGGCGGTTGAAGCTATCTGGGCGATGTTTGAAAAGAACCCATCTCGGACGGGTCTTATATTTGAGCTTGCTGCGATATCGTGGAAAATCGGCCGGGAGAGAGAGGCCGAGGAATGCTACAAAAGGCTTCTGGAGAGCAGACCGGGCGGCGCAGTGTACAACAAGCTGGGCTGCCTGTGTCAATATATGGGACGAATATCCGAGGCCGTGCAATATCAGCAAAAGGCCGTGGAGGCCGAACCCGACAGACCGGAGCTCTGGGCCAACTTGGCCAGGGTTCTGATGGAAACCGGCAGTGCGCAGGAGGGCATCGACCTGTTGAAAAGGGCGATAGAGAAGATGCCCGACAACTCACAGGCACATTCGAATTATCTGCTTCGCCTTCATCAAATGTCGGAGCTGGATCCACAGATGCTTTTTGACGAGCACAGGCGGTGGGGCCGGATTCATGCCCCGGCGAGTTTGGCCAGGACGGCTCACCAAAATGTCCCGGCCCCCGACCGAAGGCTTCGAATCGGCTACATCTCGCCCGATTTTCGCAGGCACTCAGTGGCATATTTCTTCGAATCGCTTCTTGATGGACATGATCGGCAGGACGTCGAGGTTTATGGCTACGGCAATGTCGAGTTCCGGGACGATATTACCAGGCGCATCGAGCAGAAGTTTGATCGCTACCGAAACATCCGGGATGTCGGTGATGAAGCTGTGGCAGAATTGATTGAGCAGGACGGGATAGACATCCTGGTGGACCTTGCCGGGCACGTTGGTGACAATCGCCTGGGCGTCCTGGCGCGTAAGCCCGCTCCAATCCAGGTCGCCTACCTCGGATATCCCGATACGACAGGGATCGAGGCGATAGATTATCGTTTGACGGACACTTTAGCTGATCCGCCGGAGTTACAGCGGTTCTATACCGAAGAGTTGGTCTTTCTGTCGGAGGGCTTTCTCTGCTATAGGCCTCCTGATTTTGCCCCGTCCATATCGCTGCTGCCTGCCGATGCGAACGGTTACATAACCTTCGGGTCGTTCAACAATAACTGCAAGATAAATCCGGTGGTCACGCAGCTCTGGGCCGAGGTACTAAAGGCCAATGATAACTCGCGTCTCTTGCTGAAGCTCAAAGGGGGCAACGAGCCTCTAATCAGGGGCCATTATCTGGACCGGTTTGAGAAGGCGGGCCTCAGCCGGGCGAGGGTGGATATATGTGGCTGGAAGTCTCCTGCCGAACACCTGCAAACGTATGGACAGATGGACATCGCGCTGGACACCTACCCGTATAACGGAACCACCACGACCTGTGAGGCATTGTGGATGGGCGTGCCGACGATCTCGCTGGTCGGCAAATGCCACGCTTCGAGGGTCGGACTGAGCATATTGAGTCGTGTGGGTCTGGAGTTCTTTGCTGCATCAACGCCCCGGGAGTATGTCGCCAAGGCGACGGCGCTTGCGACAAATCTCCCGGCCCTTGCGCAGATTCGCACTTCGATGAGGGCGAGAATCGCCACTTCAGGACTGTGCTATGCAAAGGGCTTTGCCGACCAGGCCGAAGCGGCCTATCGTGGAATGTGGCATCGATGGTGCCGGGCCCGCAGCACTAATCTTATGAGCGGGGACGCCGTTTTGCGACAGACTCCCACGACCGGAACCCGGCAGTGAAGTTGGACACAGGGCGTAATCCTATGAAACGATTCGGACTAATCGGAGCCGCCGGATATATTGCTCCTCGCCACATGAAGGCCATAAAGCACTCCGGCAATGACATAGTGGCCGCGGTCGATAAGAGTGATTCTGTCGGCATTATTGATTCATATTTCCCTGATGCCGATTTCTTCACTGAATTCGAGCGATTCGACCGACACATTGAGAAGCTAAGGCGCCAGAGGGGCTATGGAATTGATTATGTTTCTATCTGTTCTCCGAACTATCTTCACGATGCCCACATTCGATTTGCCCTGAGAGTAGGGGCGGACGCCGTTTGTGAAAAACCGCTCGTTCTCAATCCCTGGAACGTTGACGCCTTGGCCTCTATCGAGTCTGACACGGGCAAAAGAGTTTACAACATTCTGCAGTTGCGGCTTCATCCGGCCATCGCGGCCTTGAAGCGGGAGGTTGAAAATTCGACCAGGACCAAGAAATACGATATTGACTTGACTTACATTGCACCTCGCGGCAGGTGGTATTTGTTTTCATGGAAGGGAGACATCAGCAAATCGGGTGGAATTGCGACGAACATCGGTATTCATTTTTTTGATATGTTGATTTGGGTCTTCGGTGCCGTGCAGGACATTCGCGTCCATATATCCGAACCGGCGCGGGTGGCGGGGTTCCTCGAGCTCGAAAAGGCCAGGGTTCGCTGGTTTCTCTCAATTGACGGCGGGGATATGCCGGTTCCGCCTGATGAGCCGGACGCCAAGAGTTACCGGTCGATCAGAATTGACGGGGAGCAAATCAAGTTCTCAGATGGGTTTAAGGATCTTCATACTCAAAGCTATGCCCGCATCCTCGATGGTCGGGGATTTGGGCTTGCCGCCGCCCGCCCTTCGATAGAAGCGGCTTATTCAATTCGCAATGCAGAGCCTGTCGGCCTCAAGGGCGAGTACCATCCTCTGCTGGGGCGGTCAAAGGTATGCTGCCATTGATCTCGGCTAACTGCTCAGAGGGGTGACGCCCTGGAAGTGTAAGAGCAACTATTATGTCTGAAACAGATTATTTTGTTCACGAATCAGCCTGCGTTGATCAGCCCTGCCGGATCGGCAAGGGCACTGAAATTTGGCATTTCTCGCACGTTATGAAAGATGCTCAGATAGGGCGGGACTGCATTTTGGGCCAGAACGTACATGTCGCCGGCGGTGTGGTCATCGGCGACAACGTTAAAGTCCAGAACAATGTCTCTCTCTATACCGGCGTGGTTATTGAGAACGATGTGTTCCTCGGCCCTTCCTGTGTATTGACGAATGTCACAAATCCACGCTCGCAAGTGAACAGACACGACCTTTACGAGAAAACCGTTCTTCGCCGTGGCGCAACCATAGGCGCCAATGCCACCGTTATCTGTGGCGTTGAGTTAGGTAAATACTGTTTTGTTGCGGCAGGTGCGGTTGTAACCGGGGATGTGCCGGGGTACGCACTGATGGTGGGTGTCCCCGCCAGGCAGAGGGGATGGATGAGCAGGCACGGTGTTCGTTTGCCTGAGCCTGATTCCGATGGTATTATGGTTTGTCCGGAAAGCGGCTACCGATATAAATTGGCTGAGCAAAACCTGGTCGCATGCCTTGATTTGGATGAGGATGAGCCGCTGCCTCCGGATAAGGCCGTGGGCAAAGTGCTGTCTATCGGCATAAGAGAGAAGTCGTCCATGTAGCACGGGCATCCTGCCCGTGTTTTCCGAATCATCGGCAGGATGCCGATGCCACTTTCGTAAAGGTGCCCGGTAATATAGGCTCGCGGCCCGCCAAAACCCTTGAAATCCTCGGCCTCTTTGCCGCCGTCGTCCGCGCTCGAAGCGCCCGGCCCACTGCAGGTTATTTGTCGCCCAGAAGCCACTCTTGGGCAAAGATCGCCACATCGCCAAAACCGATACTTCCACTTTGGTCGAGGTCAATTCCGTCACACCAGGTGGACACGGAACAGGGCTGGCGCCAGATTTCGGCCAGGTCCGTCCAGTCCAGGAAGTTGACCCGTGAATCGTCGTTGAAGTCGGCCCTGGAGACAACTATCTGCAGCGCATTATCGAGATTGCACACCGAGGCCTCATCGCACTCGGACGTTACAATCACGCTCCACGTCTCGGGTCTGGCTCCTGTCAGGTTGACCTGGCAGGTGATCGTGTTGGTGTCGAGGACGACAATGTCGGTCGCGTCAATCTTGGTGATGTCCCGATAGACTCTTAGCTCTGCGCCGTGGTTGATCAACTGCCGATTGCCGCCGGCCGAGTTGGTCCCGAAGAGCTCGATCTCCTCGGGTCCACCGTTCTCGAAGTAGTCAAGCTCCACATAGTACCTGCCCGCGGCCGGAAAGTTGAACTTCATCATACCGGGGGGTACGTTCGTGACATCGGTCGTAGCCGCAATACGGCCGGTCGCGTGTTTCCCGACGAGCTGGCCGTCAATCGAGAGCGTGAAGCCCTCGTCGCTGTTGATACCGAAGTACCGAACACCGGCAGACGGGGCGTAGATGTAGCCTGTGAAACGCACCGCGAAGTTGTCGCAAGCCGCGTCGAACGGCGGGGCGAAGGAAGTTTCGTTGGCGGAGAACTCCCCGTGATCCCCGGAATTCCAGAGGTTGATCCACTCGTGAGTCGCGTACGTCTCATCCCCAACACCGTCACCGGGGTTGTCCAGCAGCCCTGTGGCCGCGTCAATCAAGTCAAACGCCTCGTTGCTCTGGACGTAGAGGGCGTCAAAGCCGATCTCTTCGGATGTGCTGGTCAGCTCAACCGAGGGCGTCGTCCCCGGCCCGAAGCCGCTTCCGTGGATCGTAAGCTGTACCGTACCGCTGTTGGAGACCGGGTTGGGTGTTATCGAGGTAATCGCACAGGGCGTTGTACGGATTATCGTGATAGAGTCTGCCGCCCTGGGCACGGGGTTCAACAAGAAGTCGAGCCCCGCAAGGACAAGCAGATTCGCCCCGACCTCGATCGGGACCTCCACTTCGAAGACGTTGTTGCCCGAAAAGTCCGCCGGTACGGGCGCGCCGTTGACGGAAATCCTCGTCACCTGGAGCGGGGCGACACCCATGATCGTTACCGCCGAATCCGATGTGCAGAAGTCGGTGCCGCCATTGGTCGTGATCTCGAAGGTCGGCGACGGGATATTAATCTGCGTAAGGATGTAGGCGCGACGGTCGCGGACGTACGCTTTGATTGAGTCCCGTCGGCTGGCGTCGCCACCATCGGCGATCAGGGCGTCGGCGGCATCGTCCAGGAACTTATCGAAGGCCATCGGCTGGTTTGCCGTTCCGTACGACGTCTGCCACGGACCATAGACAAGCCGCGCGAACGCCTCTAAGTATATCTGCCGGTACTTGGGATAGTTCCAAAACCGAGCGACCTCCGGGAACTGGCCGGAGTTCACGGAAAAGATGTTCGTACTGGGCCCATTTCCCGAGCCGAGCGTAAAGTCAATGTCCCACGGCAGGAGGTACCACTTGCCCTCGTCTTTGGCGTAGTAGAAGTAGTTGTTCTTGCCGCGGTTATACCCGTAGCTGTCCCAGTCGCCGACGGCGTGTCTGATGGCGAGGACCATTGCGAAGTGTTCGGGGTGAATGACGGATTCGATTGCGGCTTCGTAGGCGGGTCCGTTGCCGGAGGAGGTGTTCATCTTCTGAGCGAAATTGAAGATGTGGCCCCACTCGTCGTTATCGCGGTGGGATCGCTTCTCGAAGCCCCACCGGTAGGTCTCTTTGAGCAGCGGGTGGCTGTAATCATACTTCAGCCCTTCATCGAGGTTTCTGTGTGACGTGCCGGCGACGTTGTACTCGAAGTAGTCGTCGATCTTGTGAATGTAGCCGTCGTTGTCGTCGGGGAACCAGGCATTAATGTAGTCGCCGTCGACCTTCCGGACGTCCTCGTAGTTCGTGCGGTTGTTGCCGTTGCTGATCAGACGGATGTACTCCTGCCTCGAGAACTCCAGGCCCATCTGCTGGTAGAACCAGTACGATGCGCGCTCCTGGAGCGGGCCTCGGTTGCTGTCCTCGGTTCTGTCCAGATTGATCTCGTCACGGTCGCCGAATTTCTGGTCCGGATTGAAGTCGATCCGGTACGGGTGCCGATCGACGGGGCTCCAGCCCGAACCGCCGCGGATAAAAGGACTGCCGCGAAAGCGGATTCGGGTATTGTAGAAGACGTTGGTGTCGTTATAGACGAACGTGCAGTCGAGCAGCTCGTTCGAGAGATTGCCTCGCGATCGAAACGTGCTGATGACATCGTTCGACAGCCAGACACGGTAGGTTGCGAACGGGCTGGGCACCATCGAGTCGCCGACGCGGACCAGGCAGGTCCTATCGGGCACATCGGCCGAGGGTTCCAGCTTCGTGGGGAACCGAGTCGATGCCGAGCCGTCGGACGCTGCAACATAGAACGCTCGCATCGTGCCGCCGCCGACGCCCGGGATCGCGGCAGTAAAGATGCTGTCTCCTGTGATCAGGTCGTCGCCGCAGCCGTCGTCGAGCATGGGCTTGGGGGCCAATTGTGTGGTTCCCTCGGATCGGTAGTAGAGCGTAACCGAATCCACGCCGTCGTTGTCGGTCGCGCAGGCGGTTACGACAATCGGCTCATTAGCCTTGGGCAGTACGGGCGCGTGTCGCACCTCGAGGATGTCGGGCCCGCGGTTGGAAACGTACGCAGTGTTCTGCCGACCCGGCGTGCCCAGGTCTAACGGCATATCGAGTTTAAACGAATACGCCGGCCACGGCGGTTGCTTGGGCGTTCTCTCCTGCGTCGTGCGCAAGAGCAGGTATCGGCTTCCCCGCAGCCATTTGGCCCAGAAGCTGAACGTCACCGTGCTCGCAGTTACACTGCCAATTGATTGGTTGATGCGGTTGTTCCCGGGGTCGCCGTGGCCGGTTGCAACCAGGTGCAACACTTGGGACAGGGACCCTATGTGGCCCTGAGCCGTGGTTACGAACGACTGGACGTGATTGCCGAGAATTCGCCAGCCCGACTCACCGCTCTCAAAGTTGCCGTTGCTGAGGCGATTCGAGCCGCCGATCCTCACCTCGAGGTCGTCGATGAGCACATCGCCCCGGTTGAGCAGCATCAGCCCGAAGACGTTCACCGTACCGGGTTGGGTGTCGTTGACAGTGTGAGAGAAGTACTTCCATCTGGTCTTGGCGCTCTCATCACTGTCGGCCCAGGCATCGGGTGTGTTGTTGTTGCTCCGCGGGTCGCGCAGCTCAAGGCTGGCGCCCTGGCCGTCGGCCCAGATTGGCCATCGACCGGCGTCGTAATACGTCACCTCATCCACCGTCACCATGTAGGGTTCGCCTGTCTCCGAATTCACCGCCCCGCTCGGATACGACAACCGGACACGCTCGCTGTGATCATCTAAACTCCCCGAGTACGGCCCGACCAGATTCGCTCCTGGACCGGATTGTGTCAGATTCCCGTAAATCGCCTCGAGCCAGGTCGGGTTCTTGGCCACCACCACATACGCCCCCGGTGCCATCTCGGTAACCTGGCTCGCCTCGTTGAAGTCGTAGCTGATGCCGTCCGTGAAGGTCCAGCCGAGCAGTGAGACTGTGCTCGTGCCCTTGTTGTACAGCTCGACATACTCATAGTTTGGGTCGTGCTCGCGGTCGGCGTGGTGGTACATGATCTCGTTGATCACGATATCTCGAATCAACGGCTTGGCGTTCGCTCCTTCATAGGTAGCCGAACTTAGAGCGACAAAATTGTCGGCCCCATCCGGAAACCGACCCAGGGTTACGTCCGCCTCGACGACCCCGAAGCGTAAGGCGTCCAGGACACGGATCGGCTGTGGCACCGGATCATTCGTGGCCGCCGTCAAAAAAACCGTCTCCCCGGTGGACTTCAGCCCGAAGCCGAACCCGTTGGGCGGCGCGCCCTGTCTGACGGCCCAGAAGTCGCCCGGCTGCAGTACGATCCCATCTGGAATCCTGTAATCGAGCAGATCAAAGCGCCCGTCACTCAGATAGACGTTGTTCAAATCGACCGCCACCGGGCCCGGGTTGTACAGCTCCAGCCAGTCGGTGCCGGGGGGAGCGTCACTATTGGCCAGCAGCTCGTTGATTACGACACGGGCGCGGGGGTCCTCGCCGTCATCAGGTTCGGGCTCCAAGACCGCCCAGACTTCCACGCTGCCCAAAGCGTCCGAACTGCTCGTATTCGTACAATTATGGGCCTGGATGGCCACCACATTTGTACCGACTACCAACAGGTTCATCCGAGCTGTCAGATCCACAGTGTCGGGTGATGGATCGTGACCCCCGCTCCTGCCTGCGCTGAATGGGGGCGGATTGCCGGAGATACCATCGGAGCCCGCCACTCGCGTGCCGTTGAGATACAGCACGTAATCGTCATCGTAGCGCACCTCGGCCCCCAATGCGGAAAAGGAGCTGATCTGCTCTGCCCTCAGCGTGAACCGCAGACGCGCATAAACGGACAAGTAGCTGCCCTGCATGTCGGTCAGCGAGGTCTTGATGAAAGGCGCCTCACTGGGATCGTTATTGGTGCAATATCCGTATCCGCTGGGACCATCGAGCCAACTGGTCGTGTTGGGATCGTCGTCGAAGGTCCGCTGCGTCCAGGCCGTTGTCGCCGCCCCGCCGGGGGCCGGCGATGGTTCCTCGGTCCCTTTGAAATATCGCCCGGGGTGCCCTATCTTCACAAGGTTCACCCGCGTCGGGTCTTCGGGCTCGACCTGGACCTCATCAGGCCCACCGGGTGTGCCCCCGATAAACGTGCTGGGCGACCAGGTTGACGCCTCCTCCGGGTCTCCGCCCGGCCTGGCGAGAATCAGCGTGTGACCTGTCCCGTCGGCTGACTTCGGCCAGGGCCAGGTGTCGTTGTATCTAAACGAGATGATAATCTCCCCGTTGGCGTTGGACAGCTCGACCCGCTCACCGTCGTTGTTGAGAGAGGTCTGTTTCGTGCCCTCATCATTCATCTCAAAGGGACCGAATATCTTATCTTCCGGCACATCCGCATATTGCAAGCCAAGGGCACTGGGGTTTCTGGCCACCACGAGGTACTCCTTGCCCCCGATGATTGTTCCGGGCCCGAACGTGTACTTGATGCCGTTTGTGAATGCGTACCCGCTGAGGTCTTCGAAGACGGCCCGGTTGTTGTACAGCTCGATGAACTCGAGGTTCTCGTCCCCGGAGGGCGTTCCTCCCACCTCGACCGGGTGGTACATCAGCTCGCTCACCACGAGTCCCATGGCCGGCTGCGCGGCCCACAAGCCGACCACGCAAGCCATCGCGAACAGAACGACCCGATGCTGCCCTTTGTCTTTCATCTTTAGCATCTTCCATCTCCTTCCTCATATATTCCAGAATGCCGATTTGGCTTGGCGTTTTTGGAACTCATCGGCCCCAACACCATACCACGCCAACTTCTCTTATCCATTGTAGTATATTAGGGCAACCGGGTCAATACCTTTCGTGTGGCACGGGCATCCTGCCCGTGTTTTCCAAATCATCGGCAGGATGCCGATGCCACGGCGATTACCCGTTTGGGCGTGGGTCAAGCAGGCCGCCGGTAGATGCAGACCAAGGCGCTCACAGCGACCTGCGGATTAGAAATCCGCAAGTCTGCTTGTAATCTCAAGAAGTGACGGCCCAAGTCTTTGAAAGGGACCAATTTTTCCAATTGCACCTGCAGAGGGCTCGGGCAGAGGCTGGACCCGGGACTTGAGGCGTTTGAGCTGGTCTTCCGTCCAGACTTCGACGTCAGCACGCTCAATATAATATCCGACAATGTTGCCGGCATCCGGCGGATTCCGAGTAACGCCCACTTTCTGTGCGGAAAGCACTGACACTGTTGCTATCATACTTTCTACTGCGTCTTGAACACATTACTAATGTCGCTTCGGTTGCCGCTGTCATCGAAACTGCGGACGGCGAAGAAAGCGACCTCACCTGGCATATCAGGAACGTTGGAGGCAACGAAACTCTCCTTCGCGCCTGATGCTTTGGGTGCGGGTTCGCCTTTGCAGTTGATTGCCCGCCACCAGTTACATTTTATGCCGCTGTCGCGGCGGTAATCCCACTGCTCGTATGGCAGAATAGGCATTGCAGCCACTTTCACCTGGTACTTGGCCGCCTTGCCGCCAATATCGGCAGGTGCGGTAAAACCGACCTTGGCCCTGCCATTGCCGAGAAGGCGCACTGTCAAGTCCTTGATTGCCGCCGGTGGCTGGGTGTCCTGTCTTGGGTGCGAGCACTCATAGAACAGCCGGGAGGTTGAGAGGACCGAGTCGTCCTTTGGAGGAACGTGGTGCGCGAAGTTGTGCTTCTCTGTCAGTTTCGTGCTCTGGTACCGCCGGCGGTTGCCGAATGACCAAAATTCCCTGCCCTTTTCAAGCAGCCGGGTTTCGCCCGTCCAACTGTATGCTCGCGCAAGGCAGTCAGGGAAGAAACGCGTGTACCATCCGGAATGCCTGGGCCCTTCACCCAATTCGTTACGCTGCTGTCCGTCGTACTTCCAGTCGTCCCAGATGTCGCCTCGCTGCGGTATGTCCAGGGCAGTGTAGTACCAGGTCTGTTTGGCTGCCTGACTGAGCATGAATTTAGCGGTGAAGCGGCCTGAAGCAATGACGTAGTCGGTCATATCTTCGTCCTCGGTCTGCTCGGCGAGCAGATTGCAGGCATGCTGTATGTAAGCGATCATCCACGTTCCGCCGATGTCTCTCCATTTCCAGTTGTCCCCGGCCCTGTCCTCGAACGTACCGGACTTGTCCACAGTGATACCCTGATCGGCCATGAATTCTTTGATACCGTCGGTCAAGTACCTCTCAGGGAACTTGCCGGCCACAACTGCATAGACCCCGCGCTCATCAAGATACTCGTCAGGCAATTTCACAAACGTGTCCCGGCATAGGCGGACCAAATTCTGAAGGATTGGATTGTGCGGCTCGACCATCCAGGTGCGCACAGCCACGTAGAAGCCTCGGCCGAAACCGCGAGTACTGCCAAGAGCACTCTCGCCTGGTATGAAATTCCGATAGTGGGTGAATTCATCCAACTTCGTCTCACAGTTGTCGATAGCCGCCAGCAGAGCTTCGCGGTCACCGGTAAGACAGAACCAATCTACCAGACCTGCACCGTAGAAATGGCAGTAGCAGCCCTTGGCCATAGCCGTTCGCCACAAAGTCCTGTCCGCATCAGTGCCTTTGTTCCATCCGGCAAAATCAAGATTGGCTTTTGCTCGCACGGGGCGATTGCCGGGAGGACCACCTTGCGGCCACCATATCCCGCCGTCCTTCCATTGCCATCCTTCGGTCCGCCAGGCCTGGAGGTCGCTATGGTATCGTGCCCAAGCCTCGGCCTCATCGAAGAACCCTCGCTTGCCGGTCCTCAGGAACATCAGGAGCAGCGCCTCGGCTGAGTCCGCCTCGCTCTCGTAGTGGTTGTCCTCATAGCCAACGAACCGCCGCGGATTGCGCTTGAGGTCGGGTGGGGCGCCAACAGCCCAATTCCATTTGGCATGGCACGCCATCTCGTCAGCGAGCGTGCCGAACTTCCCTGCGCCAAGGACTTCACACTGGCTGTACCAGTCGCCTGGGGCAAACGCCCAGACGCGAGCCGCGGCAGAGCGGGCCTTAAGCTCCAAGGCTGAGTGGTCGGTTGGTGCATCGAAGTCGATTCTGTACTCGCTGGAGTGAGCTGAGCAATCATAGAGCCAGCGGTACTCATCCTGGCAAGCGTATGGTCGGCCAAGAATCGCACCGTTTTTTTGCCTTTGCCCTTCAAACAGGCGGGGTGAGGCATCAAGGACAAGCGTGCCGTCTTCCAGGACGCCCAGCAGTCTCGGCGGGTCCGTTCGGAAGAGCCGGTCGGCTGCCCAGATCCTACCAGTGGAAATCCAACCTTGAGCTCCGCGACCGCTCCAGAGCACCTTGCCGGATTCGGTAAGCTTTGCCGACACCGGTTCTCTATTGCTTTTCTCCTCAAGTCCTTGGTGCAAGAGCACGTCACCACCACCGCGATCGAGTTCAATAGCCGCCTCCGCCCCGACCGTCACTCTCTCCCGCGCGTTCGCCGGCTTTAGCTCAATCCGAGAGCCCTTGATCTTTGTCAAATACCTCTGCTCTTGCCGGCTGTTTATCAGCCTGTGCTTGACCAGGATGTCGGTCCTGCCGGCCCACGCGGTGATGAACGTACGGTAGGTCAGTCGGCTGCTTTGGTCGTCCTCAAAACTGCCTCGCACCTCCACTGTCACCCGCAAGGGACCTGCGTAATGAACTGTGACCAGCTTGCCAGCGCCAGCGAAGTAACGCTTATTGACGAGTCCATCCGTATAACTGATCTGCCCTGAGCTGATGATTGCTTTGCCCTCTACCGTAACATTCTCCAGGAGAGTAAAAGGTCGATTACGGCGGATTGTCAAGGCCATTCTGCCCGTATCTACATGCACCGCCTCGGCAGTTTCTTTGACTTTCAATGGCCTCTCCGGAGGGACCGGCCTGCCCGTTCTTAGCAATAGTTCTTTGGTTTCGTTGGCGCCCAGGTCCAGCTGGAAATCAAGTAACACCCAGCGAACAAAACCTTTTGGGCCGACTACAAGCTCGCTGACCTGCGCGGGGACGGGCTTGTTCTTGTCGAAGAGAGCCAGTTGAACTTCACCGGGCTTGAAGAGTCCTCTTGGTAGAGAAATCCCGCCGCTGATGGGTTCCGCCTTTCGGCCAATGCCCGCAGGCTCCTTCACTAACACAGGCACTTCGACCGCGCCCAGAGCCGAAGCCCACCCGCATACTACGATCAGTAATGCTGGATTCCTAAATGTCTTCATTGCCCACCGTCCCTGATTTGCCATCGCAGTTGCACGATATACTGTATAATCATAAGTTGGATGAAAAAGCAAGAAGTAATAATCCTGTTGCCAATAAGGAGCACGTGGCGATGAGGACGAGATTGACAGCCCGCGTTTGTGGCTTCTTGTGCCTTTGGGTAGTAATAGGCCTCAGTGAGGGCATGGTGATAGCCGCCATACCCGTTGCGACGCCAACCGGCGTGGCCAAAAAGGCGGCCTTCGAAATCCGGCGCGAGAATATGTTGATACGCCGCGCATGAGAAAGCTGCAAGAGATGTATCCGGACCCGCCGTTGGTCCTTTTCGTGTCCAACAATGAGGCGCCGGATTTACGCTAACATCAGGTCGAGCTGTCCTGGCGTTACCTGGACAAGCACGGCAAAGGACGGACCGATCAGTTCAAGCGAGAGCTGGTCGCCAGAGGGCCGATGCAGCGCTATCCGGTAATGTTCCAGGCGATGCGCGGGGCGCTCGCGAGCGATGCTTGGAAGAAGAATGTACGATTTCTGCGATACGGGGCATTCGGTCGCGCCGGCTTCGGGCGATGGTCGGGGCCGAAGGAGTATTCCCTGACCACCGATGAGTGGACCAGCCCCGACTGGCATATTTGGGGCGGCGGCAGCCCATCATATCACACCCGCAACTGGAACGACAATCGCGACCATTGGGTATGGTCCACCTATGTGCAGTCGATGAACTGGATTTTCCAGCTTCAGGAGGCGTCCAAAAATCAATCCGGAATTTTGGTGGGAGATATCCATCTGGGATGGAAACGCCTCGAACTGGACTCCCGGCGCCGAGTGCACCTCGGAAATGCTCAAGAAATCGAAGGCCTGCCAATATATGCAGGACGGCCAGACGTATACGCCCAAGCGCTACTGGGGCTACCGAGCGCACCGCCATCCCTACCAAAAGGATGTCCCGAAGGAGTACCACGACAGCGACCGCTGGTTTTTGCTCGACACTAATCTGGATCCCCCTCGGCCCTGGGATATGCACACCAACATCCCGGTCTTGAAGCCGTGCCCTGGCACGCGCTGAGCAGGAAAAACAGCGTTGGCTTCTGTACGCCCATTCACGAAGTGTAAAGTGCCTAAAATGCCTAAAATCTAACAAACTCAATTCTTGCAACTTTAGGCACTTTAGCTCACTTTAGTTCACTTTCAACTTCAAGTTATTGACGAGCCTGCCGGGGTGGTCGCGCCGGTCGCGGCAGCGTCTTCCGGGCCCGTCAGATAGACTCATCATAAGCCTCACAAGCATGCGATCCTACCAGCGACTCGATAGCCTGTTGAGTAGCTCTACGGGTGTTGGGCCGTCGTGGACAACGAGACGATAACGAAGCCGCAGCGTTTTGCCTTTATCCACTCGAATCGGATCGCCGGCGACAATACACGGATTCACCATCCAGACGTAACGCGGATTGTGCCAGGTTGCCCGCGGATTGTCGGGATGATCTATTGTGCCGACGCCGATGGTTTGGCCGTTGTCGAGCTTTATCGTGTAGTCGTACCATTTTTTTGCAGGCCAGTTCAGCTCAGGCGCCGAGTAGTGCGGATCCGCCAGCTTGACTTTTCCTTCGGCCGTGGCGTAATAAGTCTCGCCGTCGTTCCTTGCACGCACGCAGAATCCGCCAAACGCGCTATGATTCAAAGTCAGCTCGGCCATCGGCTTGAGTTTGTAATCGAGGTCGATGATATAGGCGCCATCCTGCCGGCGCACCGTTGCCGAAGTCGTCTCGGTCATCATGGTTTTGTCCTTGACGACCCAGTCGTTTTGAATCTCCACCTCGGCTTTTTGGGCATCCGCTTTGACCAAATCGACTTTGCGGTTCTTGATGACCCTGCCTTGCGTAGGAGCGAATTCGCCCCATCCCCAAAAATCAGCCCGGCTGATATTCCAGCCGTATGGAGGACCGGTTGCCCCGAACGAAGAGAAGTCGGCTTTCTCACGGAAGGCCATCGTGTGCCAGGCAAGGAAAACCCCGCGGTGATGATGGTGGTCACCAGGCGCCAAGTCCGTGATGCGCACGCCGGAAGGCGTGTTCAGCGGATGAAAGCAGCAGACGCTGTTGGCCGCAAGATTTGTCTTCTCGGGCTTCTTGGTCATGTAACGAAATACCGTTCTTCCGTTCGGGGCCTTGAGAACAACTCCATATTTGTCCGGCGCCAGGCTGTAATAACCCTTGCCCTTCTCGGCTGCCTCTAAAGGACCGGCGCAGCCTGAAACGACGCCAGAGAGCATTACTGCCGTTATTGTCATTAATATCTTTCGCATAATGATTTCCTCCCTATAGTCTAACTGTAACAGAGCCTCAGAGGCGCTTGACGCGTATGTTGCGATACTCAACCGGTCGGCCGTGGTCCTGCAGTCCTATATGCCCAACCCGGGCGAAGTCCTTCAAGGCCCGACCGAACTTGTTGTCGGTACCATCCCAATTCTTGTGCGGGGTTGTCCAACGGTCTAAATCCATATCGATGACCTGCTCGTCGTTCAGCACCACCTTCACCCGACTGCCTTTGCAGGTAAGCGTGCAGCGGTTCCACTCGCCGGGCTTTTTGATCACGTTCTTTGCCGGCTCGAGGCAATCGTAAATCGCTCCCGCGGTGCCTTGCTTGCTGAGCTTGTCTCTCCCGTACGAGCTGCACACCTGAACCTCGATACCGGTATAAACCGGATCCTTCAAGTCCGATGTACGCAAGAAGATACCGCTGTTGGTGCCTTCGATGACCTTGAACTCCAGATCGAGAATGAAATCTCCGTACGTATCCTTCGTCCAGAGATAGTCGAAGTTATGCTCCTTGCCGTCCATATCGCGTCTGACGGTGAGCACGCCGTCCCTCACAATCCAGGCGTTGTCGGGCCCGATGAGCCAGCCGCTGAGGTCTTTGCCGTTAAACAGTGCGACGAATCCCTGCGCATCGACCTTGCCGGCTGACTGGACGGAACCCGAGCACCCTAAAATTGCGCTCGAGACAACGATTACGACTAATGCTATTATGAGCTTTTGCATGACCATTTTCTCCCCTGTAATATATATGAGATACCTTTTGTTCATCCGACGCCATCACTTTTATTTAGAGACGCTTTATCCAGATATTGCGAAACTGAATCAGGCTGGAGGCCGGGCCGTGCTTGCCTGTTCGCTTGTCGATGCCTCCGTGGTGCTGCAGCCCAATGGGACCTTCTTCCGGCATGTCGGGTATTTGGGCATCCTCGATCACTATCTTGCCGTTAAGCATCATCGTCACGCGATCGCCTGTCATAGTGATATCCATCGAGTTCCACTGGCCCACCGGCTTGTCGGCTCGCACTTTGGGTACGGCCGCGGCGCGGAGCTCCGGCGCCAGTTTCTTGTTGTTTCGGACCGACCAGAGCTCACCCGAGCCCACCGGCCAGCACCACAGGTTTGCCTGGCCTCCACCTGTGCCCCGAAGGAGAATGCCGGAATCGGCATTCGGAGTTAGCGTCTTGATTACCTTGCCGTCGGCGTTGGTTTTGTACGATCCGTCAGGCAGGATAGTAGGCATCGGATACAGCCCGGAGGTCCGCTTAAACCGCCATTCGACGTGAAGGGCATAATCGCCGAACGACTCTTGTGTCCATAGACTCTTGTTACCTTTGGCCTCGGACATCGCGTCGTAGTCAATTACGCCGTCAACGACCTTCCAGTGACCGTTGTCGCCCTCCGGCACCTTCCAACCTGTAAAGTCCCTGGTATTAAACAGAACGTCGTATTGCGGCCATTGTCTCCATGTGGGATATGTCTCGTGCGGCGGCAGCTTATGGGCGCGGCGCGGCGTCGGCGGGAAACCGTGGTTGTAGAATACGTAGAGCCCGCCCTTGCCGGCGATGATCACGTCGTTGCGACCGTCCTTATCCATATCTGCAATATTGAGCTTCATCCCAACGCTCACCACGTAATTAGGCGGCGGGTTGATTCCGCCCTCGTCGGGGTAATACGGCAGATGATTGAAGGAAAGGACGTGCCGCTTGAATCGCCCGAAAGGCGGCTTGATCCCGTCCAGGCGTTCGGCCTGGCCGCCCTTGATATCGTACCAGAAGGCATACAACGGCTCGAAGGCCCCGATATCGCTGCCGTGGTGGGCGAACAGACGCTTGCCCGTAACAAGGTCGTCCTTGCCGTCACCGTTCAAATCACCCATAGCTAACGTATGGAACTGGCTAAATTCAGTCTCAGCCCAGTGCGTCTCAAATGAGCGTTTGCCGTCGGCGTCAACCTTCTGCTCCAACCACGCTAAGCCGTATGCGTGGGAAGAACCGATTATGATATCATTCAAGCCGTCCTCATCCACATCGTACACGAAGATTGGGTGCGAAGCGCCGCCGCCCTTGCTCTTGGCAGGCTCGAATCGATAGTCGGCGTGAAACTTCCAGGGTTTATCCGTCGCGCGCTCGGGCTGCTCATACCAGCCGTTAGGCGTGACAATATCGATTTTACCGTCGCCGTTGATATCGCCCAAGCCGTTGCCGTGCACGTCGCCCTCGGTGCCAACGACGTGCTCTACAAACCAAGGCTCTTTGTCGATATGCTCAAGCCACGTCATACCCTGGCCTTTGACCGGGGCCCAGTGGTTGCACAGGATATCCTCGTCCCCGTCGCCGTCGATGTCCCCGTGGATTACCCCTTCCATATTCAGGGCCATGTGAATCCTCGTGGATTTCCAGACGACGCCTTTCTTGCCGGGATTCTCGTACCAGAACGCCCCCTTCATAAACATCCAGCCGGAGCTGACGATATCCATCTTCCCGTCAAAGTTGACGTCCATCGCAAACTCGCTGTTGTCGTCGGTTTCCGGGCCGTTGGTCTCTGCGCCGTCACGGAAGTCCGCGTGCTTGATCCAATTTGGGGCCTCGTACCAGTTGCGGCCCGCCGCGATATCCAGATCACCGTCACCGTCAACATCCAGAACGCTGCAGCACTCACTGAACGGCCCAAACCAATAACTGTGGTTGGCAGGATCGTGAACAGGACCGTCAATTTTGACGGGGATAAGAATCGGCTCACCCGCGTATGAGGCAACGGAAACCACAACCAACAATCCAAGTAGAAAGTTTCTCCAGGTTTTCATAATCAAATCTCCTTAACATTGGTCAAAATTCCTTACAACTTGGAAAGTCACAGAGACCATCCTGAACGGTACTGTGGCTTTACATATTCATTTGCTGTCTTGTTGTTGGCGAATTGCATCTGCTCCGCATCCCAAGTGAGCTTCTTGTCGGTTCGGATAGCGATATTGCCCAGGAGCACGGCCTCGGTCAGGATGCTCGCCCAATCGAAATTGCAGCTTGGCGGCTCACCGCCCCTGATAGCTTCAACCCATTCACCCCACGTTCCCGACCGACGCTTGAGGGTCTTGGGCGGGAGCTTGTAAGCCTTCATCTTCTCTTCGGGAATGATCCGGTTACCTAATATGACCCCCTTGTCTCCAATGTACATGTTGCCAGATCCGGGCAATTCCCGCCCGGACTCTAACTCCGCCGGGCGTGGAGGTTTGAGGCCGCCGTCGTACCAGACCAAACGCAGCGGCGGCATACCTTGGCGTGCACGAAAGTCATAGGTTACAATCGACGCCAGAGGCGCAGTTTCATCAAAGACCTGGCTGGCGCTTGCGCTGATGCCGGTCGGGTAACGCAGCTTCAATGCTTTGAATACGTGGTTGAAATGGTGACAGCCCATATCACCCAGGGCGCCTGTGCCGAAATCCCACCAGCCGCGGAAGTTCCACGGGTGATACACCGCCGGACGCGGTTTCTTGCTTGCCTTGACCTGGCGCAATGCCAGATCACCTTCGGGCCACTCCGCCACAAATGGCCGCATCGCTGCCGGCCCGATCCACAAGTCCCAATCCAATGTCTTGGGAATGGCGTCCCGTCCCCCCGGGCGGAGCATCCCCTGGGGCCACAACGGCCGGTTGGACCACACATGCGCTTCACGCACGTCACCAATGGCCCCGCCCCAGATCATTTCACAGAGCCGACACGCCGCGTCAGACGTATTCGACGAGGCGGTAACCTGGGTCGCAACACGGGCGGCCCTCGCCGCTTGGGCCAGAATACGCTCCTCATGAATGGTGAGCGTCAACGGCTTGGCGCAGCAGACGTGCTTGCCTTTTCTCAGAGCCGCCAGACCGATCACTGTATGACTATGATCCGGCGTCCCGCAATAGACCGCGTCAATCTTATCGCCCTCGGCGTCGAGCATCTCGCGATAATCGCGATAACGCTTCGCTTGCGGAAAACGCTCGTATGTCCGCTTGGCATAGACATCGTCAACATCACACAGGAACGCAATTCTGGTCCCTTTTTGCTGACTAATACTGCTGACCTGGCTGTGTCCCACACCGCCGACGCCGATTCCCGCTACCTGGATCGTCTCGCTCGGAGGCGTACGGCCCGCCCCACCGAGAACGTAGCGAGGGACAATCGTCAGACCCGCCAGCGCAGGACCGGCGCTTCGGATGAAATCTCGACGTGAGAGCCCACCACTGTCTCCCAACGTGCTTTTCTTACAAGCGTACCGATCGTTCTGTCTGTTGGCATTGTTATTGGCATTTTTCATAATACTGCTCCTTTTATCAATGTCACTTACGTTGCATCAGTTCGTCAAACCTGCAATAGCGGCGCCGATTAGAGTCGCATTTTCTACACTCACGATCTCAGTGAACCGACCATGCTTTTCTTGCAGAAAGCCTTTCAAGTAACACTCAACTTTTGTCTTGAGAGATTTCAATTCGTAGAACGTTGTACCCTCTGCCGTGATACAAACAGGTGCGCACGGGTTTTCGCCTTTACCTGTCTTGAGCACAACAGCAGATAACAGAATTGCAACCAACTTGGCCGCCCGTTCTATGAGGCCGTCAAGCAAGTACCACACCGCAGCGCGGTCCTGCTCAGCTCCTCGGCCACAGCTCACGGCCAGGAGGTTATCACCTTGCCGATAGCGCATAAAATCGTTTACGTCCTTCGTCTCCAGCTCTTTAGCGGCGAGCAGTCCCTCGGCCAAAATCTCAGAAAAAAGCCCCTGCCTGCTTGCCTCCCGGAGGGTCTTTAAGGCAAGCGCCCCGAAATAGGCGCCTGAAAACATCTTTTCAAACGTATATTTGCCCGGGTCGAGCGTAGATTCATCCAACTGCAGATCAATGCTCCCCCTCGGTGCTTTCCCAAACGAGCCCGACTCGACGTTTATCACCTGCTCTTTGTCCGGGTCTGGATCGCTCGTTTTTGTGATATTACGGTTTGACTCTATGTAGCAGCAGTTTGACCCGGTGCCTAAGATGAATCCGATGTAGCTGTCGAACGCTCTGTCCTGAAAAGCAGATATACCCGCCAGCAAAGTCGCAACGGTATCATTTAGTATCACGACCCGCTTGTCACCTTTGTAACCTGCGGCTTCGACGGCCGCGACGAGATTCTCTCCTACCAGCTCGCCCTCGACCTCTTTGGCCTTTACCTCTTTGCAGAACCGGATCAATCTGCCGTCCTTGCTTGGCAGTATCTCCGTCGGATATGAGAAGCAAAAGCCGATACTGTCACTCGCATCCACGACATGAGCCATATAGTCAACTATAGTCCGAAAGAACTCTTCTTTACTGCTTTCTCGATCCAGTCCCGGCATAGGTTCCTGAAGGAAGTTCTCGATGATAGGTTTGCCCGACTTGTCAAAACAGACTGTCGCAACACGGAAGTTCGTCCCGCCCGCATCCAACACAATAGCAGGCCTGCCGGTTGGAATGTCTCTGCCGACCTCAATGTACGTGGGAATCATCGCAAGAGAGCTGTCTTTGCCCGCAAGACCTGCCTGCATCTGGTCTATGAAGATGTCGCACCATGCTTCCATGTCGATATCTTCATGGTGCATCCTATTGTCTTTCAGGAACCGTTTTACTTTGTTCTTAATTTCTCTCATGGATACAAAAGTCTATAGCGCCAAAAACTGCTTGAGATACTCGCGGCTTTGGATTAGTGATTTCTTTCGCGTTTCCAAAGACCCTTCGTATGAACGGTCCTCAACTTCGACGCACGCGCAGCCGTCATATCCGATGTCCGTCAGCCCCGAGAAGAATCTCCCCCAGTCCACGTCCCCCAGGCCCGGTAGCTTGGGACGGTGAAAGCAAAGCGGCGTCGCCAAGATACCGACATCATCGAGCTTGTCGTCCAGCACCTTGGCGTCCTTGATATGCACGTGGAATATACGGTCCTTGAACTCGTAGATGGGTCTTATATAGTCAATAAACTGCCACACAAGATGAGATGGATCGTAGTTGAGGCCGAAATTCGCCGACGGAATCTCGTCAAACATCCTCCGCCAGATCGCCGGCGACGATGCCAGGTTCTTGCCGCCCGGCCACTCGTCATTGCTGAAGAACATCGGACAGTTCTCAATGCCGATCTTCACACCTCGCTTCTCGGCATACCTCACAATAGGCGGCCAGACCTTCTTGAATCTCTTGAAGTTGTCCTCGATACTCTTGCGATGGTCCCTGCCAATGAATGTATTTACGTTCTCAAGTCCTAATCGCCCGGCGGCGTCAATAACCTTCTTTATATGCGCAACGTAGCGGTCGGCATTTTTCTTGTCGGCTTCAAGCGGATTCGGATAATACCCAAGGCCCGATATAGCGACGCCTTGTTCGTCAAGAAGATTGCGTATTTCATCTATCCTCTTCTTGGATAGGTTCGCCACGTCAATGTGCGTGACACCGGCGTAGCGCCTCTCGGCCTTTCCGGTAGGCCAGCACATAATCTCGACGCACGAGTATCCCGTCTCCGCTGCAAATGAGACCACCTCTTCGAGAGTCTGGTCCGCCAATATCGCACTTACAAAACCAAGCTTAACCATCTTAATACCTCCTATTGTGGGATTTTGACCCAGGCTTTGCTTTTATTGCTCTCCATGATCTTCTCACATAGAACAAGCTCGCGCAGCCCGTCCCGGAAGGTTGGATAGGAAGCAGGGCCTGAATTCTTGCCCGATATATACCCATATACTTCCTTACACAATTGCTTGAAAGTATCGGGGAAGCCTTCATTATGCCCGCCGGGATAGTCAATCAGATCCATACACTCGGGATAGACCAGGGACGGATCTCTCATCATGATTTCATTATTGCCGTCGCGGTTGCCTATCCAGATTTGATTCGGCGCCTCGGATTCCCATGCAACTGCCTTTTTGGCCCCGTCTATTTCGAAATACAGCCTGTTCTTTCTCCCCGCAGCAACCTGATTGACGGTCATCACACCACGCCCATCGTTCTCGAATCTAAATAGGACCGTCGCATAGTCCTCCGTATTTATGGGCATGTCCTGGTAGTCTTCCGGCTTGAGGACCTTGCCCGCGTAGGTCTCGACGGGTTTCAAGGGCTTTTTCCTGACCTTATGAAACGTCGCAAAATCGGCGCAGACCTCTTGTATTCTAAGGCCCGTGATAAACTCGATTAGGTCCATCCAGTGGGAACCTATATCGGCGATGGCCCGGGACGGGCCCGATTGGTCCGGCTCTAAGCGCCAGTTGTAGTCCGTCGGATGGAACAGCCAGTCCTGCAAATAAGAGCCTTGCACCGCAAATACCTCGCCGACGTCACCCTTGTCAACCATCAATCGAAGCTGCCTCATCAGCGGGTAGTAGCGGATATTGAAGTTGACGGCATTGACAAGCCCTTTCTCATCCGCCAGCTCGACGAGCTCTTCCGCTTGGCCCACGTTGACGGCAAGGGGCTTTTCGCAAATAACGTGCTTTCCGGCCTCCAGCGCCGCCTTGGTCATCTCATAATGCAGGTAATTCGGCGAGCAGATGTGAACAGACTGAATCTCGCCGTCCTTTAGAAGCTCCCTGTAATCTCCGTAGTACCGCTCAATACCGAGCGTCTCAGCCTTTGACTTCGCCACGTCGTCACAGCATTCTGCCAAAGCAACGACATCAATATTGCCCAGACGCCTCAATGCCTCGATGTGAGCCGGGCCGATGAAACCCGTCCCTATAACACCGACCTTGACCCTTTCCATATCTCTGATTCCTTACATCTAATCCACTACTACCGTTTTGTTACAGCTCAATCCCGGTCGGCAGGTTCGAGATCAGCTCGTTATTGGCATTGAGCGTTGCGCCTGCTTCGATGGTAAGCCCAACGTTGGCGCCGTCCGTCACCGCGCCCCGAACGTTCCTGACTCTCTTTGAATCGCCGATCTTGACCACGGCAAGACCGGCATCCAGAAGCTTGGGGTATGTGCCGTCATTGGGCTCGACCTTGGCAAGGACGACCGTCTCAGCCTTCACTTTGCAGCGCTCAAACGTATTACTAACCACTACAACCGTGCCGTCCTTGTCTATTTCCAGGACCGAAGAATTGGCAATGATCCGGACGGGGTTCTTGTAAGTCTTGCTCTTTAGGCCCTCGCCGTTACCGCAAGCAAAGCGTTTCATCATCACGTCCCGATGAACAGGCTCCATCCATTCGGCAAAGTCGCCATTCTCGGTAACAATCGTAACCTTCTTACCCGCACAGCCAAGCTGCTCGGCGGCATCGGCCGCGCCAAAGTGGTCGCCCCATATCAGCACGTTCTGCCCGCATTTCGCCGGCTTGGCCTTGTCCGCCGGATAGTGCTCGCACTTGCTATTCTTGCACCGCAGAACATCTTCGAACGTCACGACAAAGGGCAGGTCGATTCCGGGAATCTCCGGCCTTGCAACCCTGCCGCCTGTTGCCAATAAAACAACGTCGAATCCCTTGAGGTCCTTGGCCTTCGGCTCGGCACGATACTTGACCTGCACACCCAACTTCTTGACCTGCTCCCTGAGCCAATCGGCATGCCAGCGCATCTTGCTCTTGCCCGGAACCGTGCAGCAGTACAGCATGGCGCCGCCTAACTCACCGCTCTTCTCAAAAATCACCACTTTGTGTCCGCGCAAAGCCGAGATACGAGCCGCCTCCATCCCGGCGGGGCCACCCCCGATAATTCCTACCTTGCAAGCCTTCTTGGCCGGCTGCAGATGAATGAATCGCTCATCCCCGATAGCCGGGTTGATCGCGCATCGCATGTCACGCTTGATCATCAGCGATTCCTGCCAGCAGCCGACAAGGCACGAGATGCACCGTCGGATCTCCTTCTTCTTGCCGGTCCGGGCCTTGTTCGCCCAATAAGGATCGGCTATCAACTGCCGACACATCCCGACCATGTCCGTCTTGCCCTCGGCTAATATCTTCTCGCAGTAATCCGGATTCCTCAAAGAATGGCTCGTAATGACGGCAATCTCCACGTTTTTCTTGACCTCCGCGGCCGTGTACGTATTCCATCCCTCCGGATAGTACATCGGATCCATTACCGCCCCGGGCGACTCGAATATCCCCGCAGTGATATCAACGTATGCCAGCCCCATCTCTTCCATAAGCTTCGCCACCCGCACGGTTTCATCGAGCCTTCGTCCTCCTTCAATCCATTCATCGCCCGAATAGCGAATACCCAGAGGGAAATCCTTTCCGCATTTCATTTGAATCCGGCTGACAATCTCCATCGTAAACCGCATCCTGCCCATAAAGCTGCCCCCGAAACGGTCGTTTCGCTTGTTCACAAACGGGCTCATAAACTGTGCGATAAGGTAGCCGTGGGCTGCGTGAAGCTCCACGGAATCGAAGCCCGCCTGCTGCACACGCCAGGCGGCTTCCCCGAACTTCTCGATCAGGTCATATATCTCCTCGACAGTCATAGCACGTATCGATTTGCCCTGGGCAATGCTCTCGGCGTATATGACCTCGTGACCGGCCGAACCCGGAACATCCAGCACATGATCGCTGGCAGACATCAGGTTCTTGCGGGGCCAGGCCGCCTGCCGACCAGGATGCTGAATCTGAACCGCGCATTTCGCCCCGTAACGATGCATCCCCTCGGCAAGATGGGCAAGTCCCGGAATCAAGGGGTCTTCGTCCGCCGCAAGGCAGGTCACAGTCGGCCTTCCCGTCAACTTATCAGGCGTCGTCGCGCCGACAATTATGAACCCGGTCCCACCCTTGGCGACCTCCTCGTGATAGGTGATTACCCTTCGGTTCACTGAACCGTCTGCATTGGCCGAGCTTATGTCCGTCGGCACCATTGCGATTCGGTTGGACACCGTCATATTGCCGATCTGAATCGGACTAAATAGCGCTGGGTACTTCTTGTTCTTCATGATTGCCCCTTCTTCTGGTAGCATTGCTCCATAATAGTCTCTGTTCGAGTTGCTCCAAATCTCGTACAGCCGATTTCTCTGACCTTCAACGCCATCTCCAGGTCCCGCACACCGCCGGCAGCCTTTACCTGCATCTTCTCGGATACATTGTCCCGCATAAGCCGCAGGTCTTCAAACGTTGCGCCGCCGCCTGCGAAACCGGTAGATGTCTTGACGAAATCAGCCCCCGCTTTCTCTGAGAGCCTGCATGCGACTTTTTTCTGCTCATCGCTAAGGTAGTAATTCTCGAAAATCACCTTCACCAACACGTCCTGACGGTGGGCCGCCTCAACGACTCTCTGGATGTCCTTTCTAACGTAATCATAATCGCCGCCTATGAGTCTGCTGATGTTAAGCACCATATCCAACTCGACCGCGCCGTCTTTAATAGCCTGCTCCGCCTCAAAGGCCTTGACCTCGGTCTTATTGTAGCCGTGCGGAAAGCCGACAACGGTGGTTGTCTTGATCTCGGTCCCCTCAAGGAGTTTCTTGACCAGCGCCACTTCAGACGGTCGGCAGCAAACGGTAGCCACTCCATACTTCTTCGCAATCTCACAACCTTTGCGAACGTCTTCTTCGGTCAGCTCAGGTCGCAACACCGAATGGTCAATCATCTTTGCGATATCATAACAAGTATAGTCCATAATCTTCTCCTGAACATATTTAGCCCCCAGGTCCGTCCTGGGGGGAACCCAACTTCGCCCACCCTCGCACGCGACATATTTAGCCCCCAAGCCCGCCCTGGGGGGAACCCAACTT
>JAGMDR010000275.1 GCA_023128595.1 Planctomycetota bacterium
GAAAAGAGGCTGCCGCAGGACGGCCGTATTAAGCGTGAGATAGGGGGGCAGGACATCGATTTCCGCGTCTCGGCTCTGCCCGGGAACCACGGTGAAAGTATGGTGCTGCGAATCTTGCGCCCGGACGCGGTCACTATCGGCATCGAATCGCTGGGGTTTGAGCACGATAATTACGAGCAATTCCAGAAGATAATCAAAAGGCCCAACGGTATTTTTCTCGTTACCGGTCCGACCGGCAGCGGCAAAACCACCACATTGTATGCGGCTTTGCAGGAGCTTAACAAGCCGGACAAGAAAATCATTACCGCCGAAGACCCTGTGGAATACAGCTTCGACGGAATGAATCAGTGTCAGGTGAGGGAAGAAATAGACCTGACGTTTGATAGGATACTCAGGTCGATGCTCAGGCAAGCCCCCAATATCATACTGGTTGGTGAAATTCGAGATGGCGTCGTTGCGGATATTGCCATTCAGGCGGCGCTGACCGGACACCTGGTCTTCAGCACCTTGCATACCAATGATGCCTCCAGTGCGATTACCCGTCTTATCGATATGGGTGTTAAGCCGTTTCTGGTAGCCAGCTCAATACAAGCCGTTATGGCGCAAAGACTTGTGAGGATTATCTGCGATAAGTGCAAAGTGGCCGATGAGAATCCAGATCCGAACCATATGCAATTGCTCAACATAACCTCCGAAGACCTCCAAAAACATCCTGTCTATAAAGGCTCCGGATGCAGTAAGTGCCAGGGTACCGGGTACAAGGGCCGAATCGCAATCTTTGAAATGTTTGAGATGAACAACGAAATAAGGGAGCTGGCCTTTGCAAAGGCCCCCACTATCGACTTGAGGAGGGCGGCCAGAGCAAGTGGAATGAGAACATTGATGGAAGATGGCAAGCTGAAGATCTTCGGGGGGATAACAACGGCGGCCGAAGTGGTGAGAATAACACAGACAGAGGGCGCTGTCGTAGATTAAATCAAATGTAGTTATTGGGGTTTATAAAATGGCAACAGTTAACATGGATAGATTGCTCCAGGCCTGTGTTACGCAAGGGGCTTCAGACATACATCTTGTTACCGGCCGACCGCCCGTATTGAGAATAGACGGTCGGCTCAGGTCGTTGGAAACCAAGGTTCTTGGCCCCAGTGACACAGTGGCTTTGATGAAAAGCATCACTCCCGACCGCAATCAACAAGAGCTGCAGGAAGAAGGTGGAACCGACTTTGGTTTTGCCTACGGGGACGCGGCAAGATTTCGCGTGTCTATTTTCCGGCAAAAAGGCAACATCACACTGGTACTGCGTCTTATCCCTACCAAGATTATGACGTTCGAGGAAATAGGTCTGCCCAAGATTTGTGCTGCTTTGTGCCGCAGGCCGAGAGGTCTGTTTCTCGTTACTGGTCCGACCGGATGCGGCAAAACCACCACCCTCGCTTGTATGGTAAGCTATATTAATGAAAACTTTGACCGCCACATTATAACCGTTGAAGACCCGATAGAATACTATCACGAACACAAGAAATCTATTATTAACCAGCGGGAAGTAGGTATTGATGTCCCCAGTTTTGGAGAGGCTTTAAGACGGGTTTTAAGAATGGACCCCGACGTGATTTTGGTAGGCGAGCTGCGGGATCTCGAGACAATCGAAGCGGCCATTAGAGCCGCAGAAACCGGCCACCTGGTCTTTAGCACCGTGCATACTACAAGTGCTGCCGGCACGATTACCAGACTTATTGATGTCTTTCCGGTGAACCAGCAGGAGCAGATTCGCATTCAGTTGAGCGGCAATCTGATAGCCGTTCTGAGCCAGGCCCTTTGTCCCTTGGTTACCGGGAAAGGAAGAATCGCTGCATACGAGTTTATGGTGGTAACACCTGCCATTGCTAATCTTATCCGGGAGAACAAGACCTACCGAATTGATTCGAGCATTCAAACCGGCAAGAAGCTGGGAATGCAGCTCCTGGATGAGCACCTCTGGAAGCTGTACGACAGTGGGACAATCAGTCTGGAGGAAATGCTCGATAAGGGCCGTCAGCCGGGTGCTTTGCAGGACAAGGCCACCGCTAAGAGGCAAGGCGCAAGGGCAAGGGCCAAGGGCAAGCGGAAAGAAGCGGTAAAGCAAATGAAGGATATCGGACCTATCCTGCGGGCTTGATTCCTTATGGTCAGCCAGCAGCGCTATTGCCTGCGGATGCAGGAGCCGCCTGGGCGGGTATTTCTTCCGTTTTTGGTCAAGATGGGGGGTCTTTCCTCGGGGCCCAGAGTTACCCAAATAGCTCTATTTAGCCCATCTCGCAGTCCTAAAAACCAGGTGTCCAATGCGTAATTTATTTGCCACGCAGGTTTTAATGGTGTATAATAATGTAGGCTCGGAATTGGTTTGAGCATAACAGGAAAGATCAAATGGCAGACGCAAAAGCAACGCGAAAGATGCCCCCGATAGAGCAGTTGCGAAGCAGAACGCTCGGCAGGATTCTTATAAAGATGGGAGTTCTCAGTAGAGAGCAGGTGCATGAGTGTCTGAAGATACAGGGACAGCGGCAGGGGAAGGTGCAGATTGGTGAGATTCTGCTTGAACTGGGGCTTGTCGGTGAGGACCAGTTGCGAATGGCGCTGGCCGCGCAGCGGGGTATGGAATACGTGAATATTGATAACCTTGACATTCCCATTGATGTTATCGGGAGAGTCCCTGCCCAAATGGCAAAGACTTATCACATCGTGCCGCTTGAGTATAGTCAAGAAGAAAACGAGCTTACGGTTGTCCTTGATAGCGCGGAGAACTTCCGGGCCACCGATGACCTGAGCACCTTGATGGGTTTCAAGGTCAAGGCGAAAATGACCGACGCAGATTCACTGGAGAAGGCCCTGCTAAAGTATTATGAGGAGAGTCAGGACGAAAACATCGATGAGCTGATAGATGAGATTCAAGGCGATACGTTCCTTGCGGAGTTTGAGGGCAGGAATCAGAGTATCGACCTGGATGAATTGAAGGAGCTCTCTGAGTCGAATCCCGTGAAGAAGCTGCTGAACCTGGTTTTGTTGCAGGCGATTCGTGATAAGGCCTCGGACATTCATTTTGAGCCGTTTGAGAATGAATACAAGATGCGCTATCGCATCGACGGCATTCTGTATGAAATGATTCCTCCGCCGAAGTATATCGCCGCGGCCCTGAGTTCGCGTATAAAGGTCATGGCTAACCTGGACATCGCTGAAAGGCGTTTGCCGCAGGACGGGCGAATATCACTGACCGTCCAGGGTAATCCGGTTGATTTGCGTGTAAGTGTTTTGCCTACAATGTTTGGAGAAAGTGTCGTCTTGCGTGTCCTGGACAGGACCCAGGTGAGCTTTGATCTGGCGAAGCTTGGCTTGAGGCCCGCCGACCACAATTCAGTCCGTCGCCTTATTCACAAGCCCAACGGAATCATTATAGTCTGCGGGCCGACCGGTTGCGGCAAAACAACAACCCTCTATTCCGCCTTGAACGAGCTTAATGACGTTGAAACGAAGATAATTACCACCGAAGACCCGGTGGAGTATGACATTGATGGTCTTATTCAGGTCCAGATGAAGGTGGATATCGGACTGACATTTGCAAGATGCCTGCGTTCGATTTTGCGTCAGGACCCGGATATTATATTAGTGGGCGAGATTCGTGACCTTGAAACAGCCGAGATTGCGGCACAGGCCTCTCTTACAGGCCATGTGGTCTTCACTACATTGCACACAAACGATGCGCCGAGTTCGTTGGCACGACTTTTGGATTTGGGCGTTGAGCCGTTTCTTCTAACAGCAACTATCGAGGGCATCATTGCTGAGCGGCTGGTCAGGAGGATATGCAATAGCTGCAGGACACCGTTTGAGCCGACCGAAGCTCAACTGATGGAGTTGCAGCTTACACCGGAGGAGATCAAGGGCAAAAAGTTCTATTATGGCCGGGGCTGTGATAAGTGTAACGGCACCGGTTACAGGGGACGAATCGGCATTTTCGAGATTATGGTATTCAATGATGAAATACGTGACCTGATTATGAATCAGGCCTCGACTGCTGTTCTGCGGTCGGCGGGCCAGAAAGCCGGTATGAAGCTGCTCCGTGATAATGGTTTGGCTACGATTTATGACGGGACCACCACCATAGACGAAGTCGTGAAAGAAACGATGATGGAGGAAGTATAACAAAACTGACTCTTTGCGAAGTGGGACCTGGTGGTTAACTGTGGTTCTCAGGGAGGTTGAAGATGCCTACATTTCAATATTCAGCACTGGACGCGCAGGGCTTGGAGATCAAGGATGAAATTGAGGCCCTCAGCCAGAAAGAAGCGATAAGCAAAATACGAAATATGGGGTATTTCCCCACGAAGGTTCGTGCTCGCGGCGTGGGCAAGAGACCCGCGGCGGCCGCGGCCTTGAGGCCCCAGCGAAGGCGAGGCGCCGGAGGCAGGGTCAGGGTCAAGTACATTGCCCAGTTCGCAAGACAGCTTTCCACGCTCCAGGATGCGGGCCTGCCGATTTTGAGGTCGCTGCGGATTCTCGAGGAGCAGCAGAGGTCGGGCACATTCAAAAGGGTCATCGGTTACGTGGGTGACGACATCGAGGGCGGTGCGACACTCTCGGAAGCGCTGGGGCACTTCCCGAGGGCTTTCGATCGGCTGCTTGTTAGTATGGTAGCGGCCGGTGAGACCGGCGGCGTGCTGGACCTGATCTTGTCACGTGTGGCCGACTTTATGGAAAAAGCCCAGAAACTCAAATCGCGAGTGAAAGCTGCGATGGTTTATCCGGTCGTGGTTTTAACCGCCGCTTTTATTATTCTTTTGTTGCTGATGACATTCGTCATACCCAATTTTACATCGGTGCTGACCGAGATGACCGAGGGCGCGGACCTGCCGAGGCTGACGCAGGTAGTGCTCAAAGTAAGTAGCTGGATTGCGTACAGCTACGGCTGGGCCGTCCTGTTAGGGGTTCCATTTGGAATTATCTTCGTTCTTAGATTCATGAGGAGGTTTCGCATGGGCAGATGGGTACTGGACAGCATCAAGTTGAAACTGCCCGTGGTTGGTCAGCTCAGCGGCAAAATATCCGTCACGCGGTGGACCAGAACGTTAGGGACATTGATCAGTGCCGGCGTGCCGATCCTCGATGCCATTAATGTTACGGGCGAGACGGCAGGAAACGAGGTATTCTCCAATATGCTTGGCAACGTTCACGACTCCATCAGACAGGGCGACACTTTCGCCGGCCCGCTAAAGCAGTCAAAAACAGTTGACTTAATCGTCAGCAATATGGTTGCCGTCGGCGAGGAAACCGGCGACCTGGACAAGATGCTTCTCAAAGTGGCCGACAACTACGACGAGCAGGTTGACGTGCTGGTCGCAGGGTTAATGTCAATGCTTGAGCCGATTATGATTGTTGTGCTGGGCCTTATCGTTATGACCATCGTCCTGGCCGTGTTCCTGCCAATGATAAAGATTATTACGACGATGAGTGTCTGAGAAAGAACAGAAATCCATAAATCAAGAGTTGTAAGGAGAAAAAAATGAAGACAATCGCCAAACAATCCAACAGAAGAGCGGCATTTACCATTGTGGAATTGCTGACCGTTATGAGCATTATCGTAATTCTCATCGGTCTTCTTGTGCCGGCCTTGAACAAGGTCAGGATCTACGCCAAGACGGTTAGGCAGAACGCCCAGTTCCACAGTATGAGTGCTGCAGTCGAGCTTTTCAATAACGAGTTCGAGGGTTACCCTGAGTCAAGTGCGCTCGATATGACAGGGGCAGGCTACTGCGGCGCGATGAAGCTGGGCGAGGCTATGATGGGCCAGGATTTGTTGGGCTTCCACTCGAATTCGGTCTTGAGGGCAGATGGTTTAGACGCTGGTGGCGGAGTTGATTTGTATCCACCTATCACGCCGGCTACTGTTGATTTGTCGGCGAGAAAGGGCCCGTTCCTGCCGTCCGAAAGTGCCGATGCGGTCGAGATTCAGGAGATATGGCCTGGCGCAGTGGGCTCGTTCCTGCCAACGAGTCGTGTCCTGTGCGATGTGTACACGCGCACGCTCGCTTCCGGGAAAAAGGTCGGCATGCCCGTCCTGTACTTCCGAGCCAACACGAGGGGGCGTTTCCATGACCCGAGCATGATCGGCGGCGGGCCTGGTAGCCCTACTGAGAACATCTACGACTATTGGGATAATCGTCTCCTTATCAGGCTGGGCAAGCCCGGGGTTGCTCCACCGGCTGATATCCATAAGTTTGAGGATGAGTATCCGGATAGGTTCTACAAGAACACGGAGAACCCGGAAATCACAGCCGCCACAGGTATAGGCAGACCTTTTCGGGCGGATTCTTATATCCTGATGTCCGCCGGGTATGATGGTGATTATGGTACGGCTGATGATATATACAACTTTGAATGGAAATACAGACAGTAGTCACGAAGACGCAGGGAGGTGCCGGATATTAACCTAATAGGCCTGAGGAAGAATAGCTCATAAGATGTTGATGATAATGTAAGGAATAAAGGGTGGAGACAGTGATGATGAAAAACGTGACAGTAATTGGAGTGATAATGATTGCGCTTTTGGTCGGCAATCCGGCTCGGGCAGATGACTGCGAGATTGTAAATCGCAGTTTTGAGGCTGATGGCTGGATAAGTGACCTCCAGTCAAAAGACCCCAACGGCTGGGAGGTGGAGATACCGGCCGGCAAGTTCGGGGGATACGTTTACAGGGATTGGGCCACCGACGGTATTTATAGTCTGACTGTTTACTCGGACTGGGCGGCTTTTTCTGCCGGGGATATGGCGACGGTGTCACAGGATGTCAATCTGGTGGACGTTGCCCGGATTGTGTTCGACATAGAACTCGATACAGGGTCTGCGTATGCCGAATGGGACCCAAATATATGCACCGCTGTCCTGCTGATCGACGGCGATGTGGTTTGGGATTCGAACAGTGCCGGACTCGTCGCAAAGGGTGAATATCCCGGGGAAGTCTATATTGAGAAGAAATATAGAACCGAAGGTCTGCACAGGGTGTCGCTGGGCACAAGAATAAACCTCGACAAATCCCTCTGGGAGACTTATTACACAAGTTGGGATGCCGTCGACTGCAATAACTGTCCGGGGCTGGGGTTTGTCAAAGGCGATATCAGCGGCGACTGCTATGTCGATGCGAACGATTTGAAGCTGCTGGCGGGACTCTGGCTGAGCGATGAGATTGATCCGGACGACAGGGCTAATCTATTTCACGGCGATGACGATTTAACCAGCAGTGGCGGGATTATCAGTTTTCTCGACTTTGCGATTTACGCTGCCGGCTGGGACGGGGATATGGTCGGCCTGCGGGAACTCGCCGCGATCTGGTTGCAGCAAGTGGAGCGCGATAACCCGTATAATTTGTTCGACGGCGATGACGTTCTTCCAAGCGGCTTCATCAACTTCTTCGACTTTGCGGTTATTGCCGATAACTGGCTGGGCTGCAGCTATGTACCGGAGCCATAACTTATTACCATTAACGATGGTGGATATAGAAAAGGGAATGAGCTGTGAAGAGTGAAAAATCAGGATTGACACTTGTGGAGCTGTTGACGGTTCTGGCGATAATCTCGCTGCTGGTCGGAATACTTATTCCCGCTGTAAGTGCCGTCAAGAACTCCGCAATGGAGGCCAAGCAAAGAGGCCAGTTTGTAAGTATCAACCTGGGGCTGACGACCTTTAAGAACGACAGCGACTGCGGCGGCGATTATCCACCGTCGGATGCCTGGTCGCCTGGCGGTCCTCTGAATTACTGCGGCGCCCAGAAGCTCGCCGAGGCCCTTCTGGGCTGGGACCTGTTAGGATTCCATCCCAAGTCGGAATTCACAGCCAATGGAGTCAACTTTGCCGGGGTTTTTGTGTACGATACCACCGACCCTCTCCTCTTTGGCCAGAGAAAGGACCCGTTTCTGGAGCTTGGAACCACAAACGCATTTAAGTTAGGCAGTCTGTTTCCAAAAACCGGCACCGCACCTTTGGCCCCCGATACTTATGTCCTCTGCGATGTGTTTGGCGCCACCAAAGTAATGCTTCCCGGCGGTACAACTGCAAAGGCAGGCGCGCCGATTCTATATTACAAGGCGAATACCGGAGGCAAGGACATACGTGCTGTTTACGATGAACGCGATAATGAGGTCCTTGTTTTCTTAAAGGGAGCAGAGGATGGGAAGACTCATCCACTCGGCGATCCTGCGGGTGGCTATAGTAACTTCTATGATTACATCACAGACCCGAAAATTACGGCCAAGCAATGGCCATACAAGCCTAATTCTTACATACTGATTTCAGCGGGGGCGGATGGTCTTTACGGAACAGGTGACGACATCCGCAGCTTTGACAACTAAGCTCCCATCCACTCCTCACTGCGCGAGTTGATACTATGGAAAGTGGCAAATACAAAAGCGGCACAACCCTTATTGAGATACTAATTGTTGTGGCCGTTATTATGCTCCTGGCCGGGATGGTGCTCGGCATCGCCGCCGGTATTGACAATCAGTCCAAGGAAAAGGCCGTCAAAGCGACTTTTGAGCTGCTCGAAAGCGCACTGCAGGAGTATTACGACTTTAGGGGCGTCTTTCCCGTCGCGGCCGACGCCAATCCCAACGTCAATTGTGAAATACTTTATGCAGAGCTTAATTCTCTGCCCGGTTCTCGAGAGGTGCTGGAGCAAATCAGCGACAAGATAATACAAAACAAAAGTGGTCCGACTGGCGTGCCGGAGATATATGATCCGTGGGGCACGGTCCTGGATTACAGATATGACGCCGCCGTTGACAGTTTTCCCAGGCTCATATCGGCCGGCCCGGACAGAAACCATGGTATAGGAGACCCGGCTGCTGCGGCAGACAATATAACAAACAAATAGATAAGATAAATAGCGTGGCCTCACGGCAAAGCAGAAAAGAAGATTAAACGGCAAGTGCGACAAGAGCAATGAGGGCAAAACTTAGACAATCCGGCGTTACGCTGACCGAGTTGGCGGTCGTCATTGGAGTTATGGCGCTGTTGCTTGGCGTGGGGCTGCCGGCCGTTCGGATGGTCATCGACTCGTTTGAGTCCGGCAGCAGTGCAAAAAGTATGATAAGCGCTGCCCTCGCCTCTGCGCGTGCGCTGGCCGCGAAAGAAAACCATTATGTCGGAGTGCGCTTCCAGAAAGCGTATAATCCCGATGCCCCGGACCCGCTCAACCCGCTCACAGCACCGCAGTATATGATATTCATAGTCCACGATCCTGACCCTCAGCCGGCCGGGACGGGCCTGGCAAACGGTTTCCGGGCACTTGAGGGGATTAAGCCGATAAAGCTCCCTGACTCTATCGGTGTGATGGATTTGACGTTAGTTCAAAGGACTGTTTCAGGTCCTGCTATTTTGTTCACAGATGAGCCTATTGATACCGACGGCGAAATAGACGCTCCCGAAAAGTTGCGAGACACAACCACATTTTCAGTCATTTTCTCACCATCAGGCAAACTACTTATGCACGAGGTCCGCGTAAGAAATAGAAACGGAAGGAGGGACAGTGCATCGACCCCAAGCGCGGATGACGTTTTTAATACCCAAACGAAGATTACCGATGCGACTGATCCTCGTGGGATGTTTTATCAGGACGATTATCTGCCGTTGGGTTTGGGGCCGGAATACAGCCGAAGGAGTTTTATCATCTATAGCAGGCTTGAATTCAAGCAGGCTTATAAAG
>JAGMDR010000276.1 GCA_023128595.1 Planctomycetota bacterium
TTAGTACTTTGTCAAGGCTGATTTTGGGGGTTGTCATTGCGAGCACCTCACCGGATTCTCAGGAGGCATACAGAAGAAAGTAGCCCACGCACGTCATTGAGAAGGAGCGCAGCGACTGCGGCAATCTCGACCCTTACACAAAAGGAACACCCTATTTTCTTAGGAGGAGCGAAGCGACCCGGCAATCTCAAAAAATACTGAAGAGCAGCGCAAATCCCGTCCCCCCGGCATTTGGCTCCCAAATTTATCCGGGAGGTTTCTCCTCTGACCACGAATTACCATTCACCAATAACAATAATCAATTACTAAGCCCCGCCTTGCGCTTGATCTCCTCGATATCGAGGTTCCTGATATACTCCACCAGATTGGTCCATATTGTGTGAAACCCGAAGCCGCCTTGGGTCATCTCCGCGATAGCCTCCTCTTTCGTCCAGCCCTGCACCGCGATCCGGTACACCGCACACATCGTTCCGGTGCGGTCGGCCCCGTGCTGACAGTGCACGAGGACGGGTGTGCGATTGTTATCGCTGACTATCTTCAAAAAGCGCACAAGCTCTTTTTCCTCCGCGTGCCAGGCCTTCATATAGATATGCTCATACCCCATTTGCGTCCCCTTCATCTCATCCCGGTCAGAATGAAACGACCGCAAATTCACAACCGTCTTTATCCCCATCTTTTCCAACTGCTTCATCCCCTCCTTGCTCGGCTGCGCACTGCGATACAAATCGCCCGAAACCCGATGCAAATTCGGCACCCCCGCCAGCTTTATCTTCCTCGCCCACTGCCGTTCCGCTGGACCTGCCGTATCCGTGCCTGCGTACTTGCCGACCCAGATGCACAATCCGGTCCCAATCAGCGTAAGAGCCATTGCTGTCAACAACCCCACCCACAATAATCGCTTCTTCCTCATTTCTCTGTGTCCCCTGTGGCCTTTTTCTTTCTTCCTGCTGCGGACTTGGCCAACAGCACTATCTGCTTGCAGATACTCTTGCACACATGCAGTAGCGAAAATCTTATTGGAACAGGCTCCGCTAACTCAAAATCCGTACATATATCCTGCGAGAAATCATCCCCGATTAGCTCTATTAGCTCGCGCTCACCGCACCCAAACCCCATTTGCTCGGCCGTCCTGATAATCGGCACATCCCCCGTCTGCATATTCACCAGCTCGCAGCAGACCCTCTCGCACGCAATAGGGTCCGTCCCCGCGACAAGCCACCCAAGAGGTCTCGTCCTCCCGCGAATCGGCCCCCGGCCATCCATCGCCTCCACCCCATCGATAATGGTCACTGCCGGCGCAAGGTACCTGAATATCTCGATAAGCAGCTCGCAGAATTCCTCCCGCGTCTTGCCCCTGCTAAAATGCCACAGCGCCTTGCGCTTGCCCGCAACGCACCCGAACATATTCTTCACCGCAAACGTCGCCACCAATTGCTGATGCGTCTTGAACTTCGGCACATTTATAATAACATCCGCCCCCAGCGCAACCTCGCTTATCCCCACCTTACCATTTCGCTCACTGATCTTGCACCACCTCGGCTTATCCAACTGCCGCACCGGCACGCCGAGTCTCTTGAGGTTCTCCTCGAGCCCTAACTTCCGCACACACGCAAACACATTACTCCACGCCGGCGAATCGCCCACAAAAGGCTTCGCCCCGAAATCCTTCAGCAGCCGTGTTACCTCCAGAATCACCGCCGGATGCGTCTGCGTCGCCTGCCGCCGCGGCCTCGGCGCGATAAAGTTCGGCTTAACCAACACCCTGTCCCCCCGTTTCACAAACCGCCCCAACCCGCCGAGAAGCGCAAACTGCCTCCCTATCGCCTCGGCAACCTTATCTCCCTCGTACCCCTCGCATCGCGTCACTGCTACCGTAGTATCCATACGTCGATCTAATGCCGTTTCAAATAAGTCAGTGTAGCATTGCGTACATACCGTCATTGCGACCGAAGCGGAGCAATCCATTCAAATTCCCGCCGCGCACCGGCCGCAACAGTTTTGCTTTTTACATTTTGATCTCTGATTTTCTTAGTGTCTTAGTGCCTTTGTGGCTCGATTCTAATAGTTAATCCCGGTACAAACCAGCACGAACACTCTAAAAGACGGCTTGAGTTGAGGTGGTTTGCCTTTGCTCAAGAACATAGTCCCATCGAGGTTGCTGAAGAACAGCCCGCCTAACGTCACTCTCTCGCTCAGGTATTTCCTCGGCCCCAAAACGACAAAATCATCCGGACTCATCTTCAGCCCGAACCCCGCCGCCGTAAACTTCACCTCCCGCCGATTGGCCTGCTCGCCCAACGGCGCAATCGGCGGCATCACCGGCAGCAAAAACGCAGGATAAGCTACCACCTGGCACACCCCTCGCTCGCCCGCGAGCCTCTCACCCCTCACCCGCAGCGTCATCATCCCCGGCCCGACAATCGCCTTCTCCCGCGAAAGGTCTCTTGCAATGTAGGAAAGCTCTCGCGGCTCGTCCAACCCCGTCACCGTAACGTTCTGCAGCTCGCCGTCGGCTAACAATAGTGCGATCCTCGCCATCCGCTTGCCGCCGGCCGCACGCAACAAACTCTGCGTCCCGCTCCACCTAAACCGCTTACCCAAGCCCACCCTGAACAAATTCGCACTGAACGCACGATAGTTGTAGAATCGCACCCCCCTCGCATACACCGATTCCCAGAGGTCCTCCAATTTGCCGACGTTCTCACCCGGCGCCTCATAGATATACAAATCGAAATTAGCCGTCTTCAGCAATTGTCCCCCCGGCCCCTTTCCGCTCTGCACCGGCCCTATATCACCAATCTTGACGTCCTCCCAGTCCGCCTTGCTCTCGCCCCCGTCGCACCCCGCCGCAAACAAACCCACCAACCCCAAAAACGCAATCGCAAACACCCGATTCATAACCATAGTCTAACATTTCCCAACCCCATTGTCAATCACCATCCCCACCTCGTTTAGCAGCGGCCGGTACGGCCGCGCGCCAACACCTCCTCATCCCCCTTCGTACGCGCAGCGATTAGTCCAACGTTCGTCACCGGCTCCGGAGCCAACATCCGCCTCACACCCAAACCGTAACCGCTTCTGCATTCTCGGCGGTCTCCGCGGCGGAACCGGCCAATCCCGCCAATTTTCTTGACCGCATCCACCATTTCCACTTTAATACCCGTGTCTAAAATATAACAGGTCTGTTTCACTTGGAAAGGTACAGAGAAGAATGAAAATCAGCAAACGCGCCCGGCAGGTCCCGCCCTCGGCAACAATTGCCGTAACCGCGCGGGCACAGGAGCTAAAAGCCCAGGGCGTGGACGTAGTCGGCTTTGGCGCCGGGGCCCCCGACTTCGACACCCCTGACTACATTAAGGACGCCGCCATCGAGGCCCTAAAGGCGGGCAAAACAAAATACACCGCCGCCGCCGGCATAGTCGAGCTCCGCACCGCCATCGCCGAAAAGCTCAAAAAAGAAAACGGCCTCGATTACTCCCCCGAACAGATCATAGTAAACATCGGCGGCAAGCATTCGATCTACGAGGCGATGCAGGCCGTCCTCGACCCTAACGACGAGGTCATTCTACCCACCCCGTATTGGGTAACATATCCCGAAACAATTAAACTCGCCGGGGCCGACGCTAAGATACTTGAGACCGACAACACCACCGGCTACAAAATCACCCCCTCCCAGCTCGAAAACGCCATCACCGACAAAACCGCCATGCTCCTGATAAACTCCCCCAACAACCCCGCCGGCTTCACGTACACCCCCGATGAGCTAAAGGCCATCGCAAAAGTCCTCGAAGGCACAAACGTTATCGTCCTCTCAGATGAGATATACGAAAAGCTCATCTACGGCGACACAAAATTCGTCAGCTTCGCCGCTCTGAGCCGCGACGCCTACAGTCGCACCATAACGCTCAACGGCTTCAGCAAGGCCTTTTCAATGACCGGCTGGCGGCTCGGATACGCAGCAGGCCCGCTCGAAGCGATAAAGGCAATGGGCCGTCTCCAATCCCACATGACCTCGAATCCCGTTACTTTCGGCCAATACGCCGCCATCGCCGCATTCGGCGACCCCGCCGACAAGGCAATAGAAGATATGAGGGTACAATTCGAACGCCGCGGAAAGTATATGGCCGAGCGACTAAACGCCATCGAAGGCGTCCAATGTACCCAATCCACCGGCGCTTTTTACTGTTTCCCTGATGTTTCCGCACATTATGGCCGAAATATAAATGGGGCCGATATTAACGGCAGTATGGACTTCGCAAA
>JAGMDR010000277.1 GCA_023128595.1 Planctomycetota bacterium
CTGAGCTTCGCATGCTCGCTCGAACAAATTACCAAGGGATTGGATAGATTGGAGAAATGGCTAAGCGAATAAAAAAGAGGAAGAATCGACCTGCTCAGCGGGCCGCTCAGAAAGTTGCTCAGAGAGATGTTCGCTCCACCCTCCGCGCCGATGCCCCGCAAATACCTGAAAACCGGGAACAAACGACAAAACGCGCCGCCCTCTCCGGCTGGCCAATGGTCCTCGCTTGGATGGCAATGCTCATTTTCACTATCCACGCCTGCACACACATGGTCGCCGCCGGAGACACCTGGGTCGCAATGGCCTGCGGACGGCATTTCGTCAATCACGGCGTGGACACCGTCGAGCCATTCAGCGCCAACTCGCACAAACCCGGCCCAACAGAGCAGGAAGTAAAAACCTGGCCCGACTGGGCGCAGTGGATTACAGAAAAAGTCGGACTCGAAACTGTCAAAAAGTGGCACCCCACCGGCTGGGTCAATCAAAACTGGCTCACGCACGTCATCTTTTATTCCTTGATTCCTAAATCATCCTACGCCGACGGCGTCAGCTTTCCCTCCAACGCACTCGTTTACTGGAAATTCGCCATCTACATAATAACCGTAATTTGCGTCTTTTATATGGGTGTTCTCTTGGGTGTCAACCCGGCCCTCTCGGCCGTCTTCACCTGCTTCGCTATGTTCATCGGTCGCTCATTTCTCGACGTCCGCCCGGCCGGCTTCTCAAATATGCTGGTCGCCGTATTCCTGCTCATACTCCTGCTCGCCACCTATCGCAACATATTGTATATCTGGCTCATCGTCCCTGTAACCGTCTTCTGGTGCAACGTCCACGGCGGATACATCTACGTGTTCATAATGCTCGTCCCGTTCGTCGGCCTGAACTTCCTAACGACTTTCTCTAAGAAAACGTTCGTTTCCATAGGCTTGAAAGGCTCATACCATACCATAGCCGCCGGTTTTGCCGCTTTTATAGCTACGGTCATTTTCAATCCGTTCCATTTAACAAACCTCACCCACACTTTTGTTATCAGCGTCAGCGAACATGCCGCCAGATGGCGTGACATCCACGAATGGCATCCCGCATTCGAATGGGCCAACCCAGTCGGAACTGCCTTTCCATTCCTCGTGATGTTTATCCTCAGCGTGGGCCTGTTTACCCTTTGGCTCTTCTCTCGCTTCTTCAAGCCAAGATTCCTTAAGGCCCCCAAGAACGAAATCAAAGCCCAGCAAACCCAGTTTACTCTTCTCTTCAAAATCTCCGGAATTCTCGCAACCGTCCTCGTGTGCTGGGTCGTGTCCATTAGTTTCTCATTACTCAGTCTTGATGCGCTCAGTTTTCTCCTCTGTGCCTTGTTCGCCGGGATCTTCCTGCTCAGCGTCCACGTCAACGTACACTATATTCACTTGGCCGTAATTCTCACTTTGATGGCCGTCTGGTCCGGAAAGCCCGAAACCGGCTACTCCGGAAGATACATATATCCATTCCTTATTATACCAGGATACGTCCTCGTACACACTTTCGCTCGCCTCTTTTCAAAGAGCCTTACCCGAAAGCACATCAACATCCTCTTTGTCATCATACCCGCGGTTGTTTCCCTCCTGCTGATGGTCGTCTTGTTTGATCCCTTCAATTTCACACGCTTGTTCGATGCCGGCTTGCAGTTTGGACCTCAACTGGACAGAAGCCTCGTCTCTGAGCAGCTCCGCCGGAAGTTCGACGACCACGGAATCCCGCTCTCCCCCGACGTCACCATCACTACCGAAGAGCTCGGCGCCAAATGGCTTATCACCGACAAGTCCAACAGCTACTCTGCCACCAGAGAGCAAAAGAGCCTGAACATCTACGTGCTCGAATCACCTCTTTGGCACATGGATCGACTCTTGCATCTCAGACGAGTATGGCACCCCAGGTATGAGGGCCCGGCGAGGTTGGATTATTCTCTGCTGTTCCCCATACTCTACATCGCAAACCTCATTGCGATTGTCCTGTGGCTCACGCTCGACGACCTGCGAAATGCCTTGCGCCGCCCCACGTCCGAGCCCGGCCCTGAGCCTTCAGGCGATGCATACCAATCACCTAAGATCGACCTCGCCCACATGACTGTCGCCGCCCTCACAATCTATATGGCCATCCGTTCCAGAAGATTCATACCTATTGCCGCAATTGCGGCCTGTCCAATCATTGCGATGCTCATTCACCAGGCCGTCTGCGTCACTTCTGCAGCACGCAACTTTTACACCCGCAATCGCCTCGCTGTTTCGCCCGTGTCCGAACTCCAGCGGTCCTCGTACATCGTTGCCGGTGCAATAGCCGTCATATTCTTTGGCACTTGGTGGGGGCTCGGCGTCAAGCGCGTTTACCTCGACCCCTGGCCCAATGACCCAAAACTAAACTCCGTCTTTATGCGGATGACCGCCTCAGATGCAAAGCCGTTTTATGCGACGAAATTTATGAAATTGAACCGCATGAAAGGCAAAATGTTCAATTACTGGACCGAGGGCGGCGCCATCGCATTTGGCCAGGAACCCGACCCGAACACAGGCTTTACGCCGTTGCGCCTGTTTATGGACGGAAGGGCACAGGCCGCTTACGATAGGCCCGCCTTTGAGCGCTGGACCGTTATTACCTCCGGCGGCCCGACCGTTCACAGGGCCGCCGAAACTGCCAGGCTCCAAAACAAAAGGATCGAGCAGGTCCTCACCACCAAAGACTATATCGATATTGGCCAATGGATATCCGACCAGATCAGAGAATACAATGTCTGGGTCGTACTCATGCCCGCAGGACAGTTCAGCAAGCCTTTCACCAGAGGACTCGAGCACAATCGAGATTGGCCTGTCGTCTTCATGAATAACAAGCAAAAAATCTTCGTCGATATCACCACACCACAGGGAAAAATGCTCTACCAGGGCATATTCACCGCCCAGACACGCTATCCAGACCAGTACCACAAAGACCTTATGCTTGGCCATAATTATCTCCTCCAGCCCGACAAGAACACCAGAAAACGCGGATTTGATCTGTTAAAAGCGGCCTTCGATGCAAATCCGTCACCCGCCCCAATGCTCGAAGCAATACTCATCGCTGCAAGGTCCCCCGAGCTAATACCGCTGGTCACCGAATTCTGCTCCGGATGGGTGGCCGACTTCACAGACAATAAGCAAACTTACCTCGCCCGGGACGGCTACCGGCTCAGACTTGAGGCCACGCGCCTGGCGACTGTCCATCTCCAGAAAATCGCACGAACGGAAAAGAAACAGCCGCCAAAGCTGGCTGAGATACTTCGAAAGTATCCGCAAGCCGATGCCGACGGTAATCGTCTCTTGTCCGATGCTGAGCTCGCCAACTTTTACCTCGCTCAAATGGAACAATATGTACTTGAACGAAACAGGATATCTCAAAGTAAGAGGTGGTAACCTGTGACACCACATAGCTCGCCGGCAAGCCGGCTTGACTCCAACAAGCAGGCGGCACTTTCAATCAGCGTCTTTTTCCCTTGTTACAACGAGCAAGACAACGTTGCTCAAACCGTCGAAAAAGCGCTCGCTGTCCTCCAAAAGCTCAACGCCGACTTTGAGCTCATCATCGTTGACGATGGCAGCTCCGACAAAACCGGCCAAATCGCCGACCAGATCGCCGCCGCCAACAACTCCGTAAAAGTCGTCCACCATCAAAAAAACCTCGGATATGGAGCCGCGCTGCAGTCGGGCTTCAACGCCGCAACAAAACACCTCGTCTTTTACACCGATGGAGATGCCCAGTTCGACATCGCAGAAATGCCGCCGCTCCTGCCCCTGATGGCCCAATACGACATAGTCAGTTGCTATCGCCTCAACCGCCGCGACTCTATCTTCCGCAGGTTCAACGGCTTCTGCTGGACAAAGCTCGTCTGCCTGCTCTTCGGCCTCAAACTCCGCGACATCGATTGTGCCTTCAAATTATACAAAACCGAAATTTTTGATAATATCCAATTGGCAAGCACCGGTGCCCTCATCGACGCCGAGATACTTGCACGGGCCGCACGAAAAGGCTATCGAATAACACAAGAACCCGTGCACCATTACCCCCGAACGGCCGGCGAGCAAACCGGGGCCAATCTGCGCGTAATTCTCCGCGCCTTCAGAGAGCTCCTCAAGCTCCGCAGCCGAATACGATCCCAGAAATGATCCTTAATACGGAACATAAAAAATATATGCGATTTGTCAAACGGAGCCCCGACCGTGAGGGAGGGGTAATCAAGCTGCGCTGTCATAGCACATCGGCATTGGACGCACTCTATTTTTGTAATTGCTACAAGATGCAGTGCCGAATGCGACAGACCAATTACCCGACATGAACCACTCAAGAATAAACCTGTTCATCTATGGCTCACTGAGAGACCGTAGGGTCTTCCAGTCGGTCAGCGGCCTCAGTTTCTCCAGAAGGGCCTCCAAAATCAACCAGACAACTCTCTTCGCCGAACCGGCCTTCCTGCCGCGATTTCGCCGAGTCAGCCCCGACAATGTCTATTTCTATGCCGTCGCTGCCCCGGCATCGAGAATCGAAGGACTCGTAATCTACGACGTCCCCCCATCTGCTATGGCAGAAATCGATAGGTACGAAGGAAAACGATACCAAAGAGAAACCGTCAGCGTCAACACAGCCGTCGGCCAAGTCGAAGCCCAGGCATACCTCGTAACACACGAGTCAATGCAAAAGCACTTCGGAGACAGGTTCCACGTCAACATCATACACGAGCTCTGGCTGAGAAAACGCATCGAAAGATTCATCACAAGGCACATCCGGCCCGGCGAAAGAACCGTTGACGCCGAATCGGAACGCCGCGCAGACCGAGAGCTCATCGCAACTACCGAACGCGACCTCGTTATGAGCCACTATCACTCCGACGCCGTCAGCGATTATTATCTTGAGCACGAGCTCGACCGACCAAGACCCTCAATAAAACACCTCAGAGACGACCCGGAAGCTGGGCCTTTTATCAAAAACTATCTCACTCTGATTGTAAGACAGATACTCCTCAATCAGCTCGAAGAAAGAATCCAGGCCAGATACCGCTTCGAGCTTGAGCACATGCGAACCTCGGAAAGGTACTTCAATCGCTCTGCCGGCATCCTCGCCGCTCTAAGAATGATAAACACGAACGCCGCCGCAGTCGATATGATCGTGCACCAGTGCCTCACAACAATGCCACATCACAAATGCGACCTCGTTGACTACGTCAAATACGCTGTGCGAGCCGCAAAAAGTATGTTTCACGCACGAATTGTCAACGCCGAGCTAAACAGAATTCGCAGAAACCTCCAGCCCGGACTCGTGCCCCTCGGAATCGAAATCGAGCTCAGCAACGTCGGCGCCGCCGCAGTCGAGCCCCAAAGAAGCATTCAAAAAAGGCACGACCCGGTATATGACGGCTTTCTCTACTTCTACGACTTTCACCTCGACGTCCTGTCCTGGAAGCTCGGCGGATACATCGACGACCACACCGGCTCCGCCGACCAGGCGCGCCGCCGAGGCTTTCTCGAACTCGCCCCCGGAAGGCTAAACATCGCCGGTGAGCTCTCGCGACCCGCAACCGCCGACCCATGGCTTCTCAATCAATTGATACAAGAAATCACAAATTTCTATCACGTTCGGCCACACAGTCTGCATCTTTCCTTCCAACTGCGAAAAAATCAAATCGGCAAACAGAAAATCCTCCCCTTGGGCTTTGTAAAGTGCCTCCTTGTCCTCGGCGGAGGACCCGAAAGAAGGAACACCGGCAGACTCTGGGTCTCAAGAATGGGATATGACGAGATAACACAGTACGCCTACGGCGAAGAGCTCGTTTTTGCCAGGACCAGCAAAAGAAGATGGTACCTCGGCGGTGACGAAATCGCCGACAAGCCGCCCGCACAGGCAATCACTCACGTCCAGCAGTACAAATTCATCCGACTAAAAAGAGCGACAAATTACGAGCCCTTAATCATCTGCCTCAAAGGCTTACAGTTGGCCTATAATCCCGCCGACTATCTCACTGCCGAGCAATTAAACGCCAGCCCAAAATTGAGACGCCAATACCACGACCTCAAAAAATGGGCCGCCGAGCCGACACAAATCAGCCCCCAGACCATAAGCAGATTTCTCAGCACCGTCCGCCACGGCCTGATGAATGAGGGACACCACCGGCCCGTACACAAGTTGCACTACATTGATTGGGCACTCAACGTTATCGACAATCAGCTCCGAACCTTCAACAAACTGCTAAAAAAACCCCTCACCCCTTCCTAAAAAATATTGTACCGTTCAGGGCGTATAAACTGCGTTTCTCTGTCATTGCGAGCACCTCACCTGATTCTCAGGATGCATATAGGAGAAAATAGCCCACGCACGTCATTGCGAAGGAGCGCAGCGACTGCGGCAATCTCAATCCTCATGCTACAAAAACCGGCTATTTTCTTAGGAGGCCCCCTGCGGGCCGTGGCAATCTCATACCCTCGAAAATCAAGATTGCTTTGTCGCTCCGCTCATCGCAATGACGAAAAATGGCCAAAATTCAACATAGTACCCCGTGAAAACTTACAAAAATATTTAGCCTGCGGTTTTACCGCAGGTTCTACTCCCTCGCGGCCGCCCTCTCTGCTGAACGCAAATCAAAATCGTTTAGTCCCCAACGAGTGCCAGCCTCAAGCGCAGCTTGGGGATGCCCCGTAGTCCCCGCAAAAGATTTCAAAAAACTTCGATATTCCAAATTCCTTGTTCAATATTCGATATTAATT
>JAGMDR010000278.1 GCA_023128595.1 Planctomycetota bacterium
GTTCCAGTATTCATCGTTCCACTGGCTAAGATCGTATTTACCATTCGCCAGTTTTTTGAATGCTTGGACTTCAAAACCTTTGTCGCTGCGTGAACTCATCGTATTGCGGATGTAGTTTCCGCCCACGCTTGCCAGCAGGTCCAGGTGCTCCTTCATATCCGGAATCTGAAAGAGATTGTCATCCTTTGAACCGCCTAATAGCAGTACGGGCTTGCCCTTGTACTGCCAGTAACAAGGATTCTTCTTGTAGGGTTGAATCCTGTCCTCGGTGGTCAAGGTACGGTGCTCTTGCCTGTCGTTCGCACGTGCTTGGCGCTGGCCCAGCGAGGCAAAGATCGCAGCCGCTCCAACAGAATGCTTCAAAAACTCTCGACGATCCAGCGATTTCATATCCTTGTTCCTATTCCATATTCCCGGGCGTGTGCCGATGCGCCAGCGCCCTTGTCATATAATCATCCAGCAGCTCGATTTCAAATTCCTTGACCATATCATCTGCACTGACCGTTTCATGTTTGCTTGTGATCAGCACGCAACCCAGATGCCCAGGGTCGGTAATCGTGACTTTGGGCCCGTACTTTGCTTTCAATGCCCTAAGACGGCCCCAATTATAGTCCAGGTGAGCGAGCCGGCAATCCAGGTTTACCGTGGCGACCGCATAGTCGAAGTAGTTGGTGTTGGCGGCTGTGACCTGGCCCAAGGGGTTGCGAATCTCGCAGGGCAGACCGGCTACCGCACCGACAAAGTGACAGCGGCACGAATAGGCCCAGTACGACTGCATCAGCCCACCATGGTACATCGATGAGAATATCAACAGATCCGGTTTGGCCTTGACGTACTTCAGTCGCAACTCGTCAAAATTCAAATCGAAGCATATAGCGAAACCAACCCGCCCAAAGTCGCAATCAATGACCGGCGCCTCTCTGCCGCACAGAATGCCCGATTTGGTCGTCTCTTCGATAACCACATGATTCTTGTTGTAGATCCCCGCGACCTTGCCGTTGCGGTCAAGCATAACACTGGAGTTGCGCCAGGTGCCGTCCTTCATTTCTCTGGCTGCCGAATAGATAACGTAGCAGTTGTTCTCTCCGGCAACCTGGGCAAAGAACTTCTGAATCTGGTCCTTACGAACCCGATAGTACTCCAAACGTTTCTCACCGGAGAGCCCGGAGGGTCGGTCGCAAGCCTCGGGAACCACGATCAGATCAGGCCGGTCCGGCAGGACCTGGGCAAATCGGCCCTTCCAGTGGGCGATCATCCGGTCCACTGCCTTCTGTGCTTCGGTGTCGGGTGGGATGACCAGCGGTCGCGGTCCGATGGTGGCTATCTTGACAATAGTCCTCTTCGGTTTCGAGCGAACTCGCCCGCGGTCGTTGGAGGTATCCGGTACTTGATGTAAGACGGGGCCGGATGTCTTTTGCGATGAAACCTTCCCGTTAATTCCGGGAACTCCCTGCCCGGACCACGATGCTTGTTGGCGCTTTCTAATCATGCCGGCAAGCCACACCCCCTCACCGGGTGACGTAATCGGGACTATTGCATTTGCTTCAATTTCATCCTCTTTGCCCCATTCCGCGGTGCCGACGTTTATCCACTTGACCATGAACGTTCCCTCATATCCTTTGAGGTCCACACTGGCGGAGCCGCCCACGGAGGCGAGAAGGTCAAGATGTCCTTTCAGATCGGGTATCTGAAAGAGGTTGTCATCCTTTGAACCGCCTAACAGCAGCACGGGCTCGCCCTTGTATTGCCAGTAGTAAGGGTTCTTTGCATATGGCCTGATACGATTCGCATTCTCGGCTTCGGTTGCAGCGTGTGAGCCGCCCGATGCAAAGACAACAGTCGCTCCACACGCGAGCGTCAATAAGGTAGTGCGGCAAGTGCCAAACATCAAATCTTCCTTTCCTAAGCTGTTACGGCAACGGCGGACACATCTACGCATGGCATCGAGCTATCGGCCGTCGGGAACTCCTCCTGTAGATCACGGTGATGTTAGTTCTTTCAACTTCGCATAGACGACCGCGTCGTCCGCGGCTCCGTTGAACGTGAAGGGAAAGTGCTGATTGGTCCGCTCCAACATCAGCCCCCAAGAGGCACCGTTCGCGACGCATGACTCTGCTGCTTTCGCACCCTGCGCGCCGACCTTCACGTCCTCGTTGCAGACGATCGGCTTTCCGAACCGCTTCAAGGCCGCAATGCGTCCAGGGATGGCATCGAGCGGGGTTCCATTGAAGTGAATCAAGAGGAAATCACTCGCCCGGGTGACCTGCTCGGCGAGGCGGCCGTCACCGTAGCCGCTGGCGGAAACAAACAAATCAGGCGCGGTCCGCCTTGCAAGGCGAATGAGTTCGGCGACACCTTCGGGCGTCCTCAAGAGGCGATGGTCGAGGCCCTTATGCGGGTACTCATTGTTAATCTCCAAAACGACGTTGGTGAACCCGCAGGCCTTGATCCACTTGACCGTGAACGCGCGGACGCCGTGCGCCATATAGTCGGGGATCCGTGTGATGAACTCATCAGTGTTGGCCTCGGCGTCGAAGTCGGGACGATTGAGGTCCTCAAACGTGCAGTTGACCATACGCACGTTCATCAGCAAGCCTTCGGCTTTCGCGCCGGGATAAGTCACGGCGCCGTTAATGTGCCACCGGTTGTTGACAATCGAAACACGGGTATCTGTAACGGCTTGCACCAGCCGTTTGAAGGCCTCGTTCCGTCTGGCGACAGTCGCCGTATTACGGAAACTCCAACTGGCGACCAGATCCAGACTCGGGATAACAGCCATGACATTCCCGTTCTTGCCGAACGCACCGTACAAGTCCACAGGTGCATCGGGGTAGAAGCGTTGCCCTGTGCGGTCCAACCCGTTGGTCCACCAGAGCCAGCTATAGCTGCCGCGGTGGGGACCCTGCTTTTGCACACGAGCGACCCGGCCTATGGTCCGCTGGCCCGGAATCACCTCGGCCAGTTCTTCGACACTGTTGGGCAGCGTGGCGGGCAGCGGACTGGCTACAACCATCGTGGCGTGTTCGGCGTTGATGAGTTGCTTGCCCTTCCAATTGCCCTTTCGCAGGTACAAAAGCCCGAAACGAGCAAAATCACGTACCGAGACTCCCAAGCTGCCTTTGCAAGCGTGGCCGGAAGCGACGAATGTCGGATTGTCCTGACATTGAAGGATATCGGTCGGCATTGGGTGCAGAACGGCGGAGTCCACGGTATCGTAGATCGCGCCATAAACCTTAAGGAAAAGGGTATCCCAGAACAGCGCCATCTGGTAGTCATTGTAGTTGAAGGCCTCGCTGGCCGACCATACATTGTGAGAGTTGCCAATATCCGAACCTTTCCAGATCATATATCCGTTACGGATTACCACGGCTTGATCTGTCCCATGCGAACCGCACTTCGATGCGAGGTGCGACATCGCCTGATTCAATTTGGCAGAGTCCACTCCCTGTGATTCCGGACTCGCCGTTTGCCATGTCTCCCCGGGCCAGACCCCTGCTGATAGATGGGTCTCCAAAGTCAAAATGAAAATGCTCAACAAGATTTTCTTGCGCATGAATTTGTCCTTTCCTTCGTAACCTATCAGTAGTCTTCGCGTACTTGCTTCATTTCTGTTGTGAACTACACTTAGCATCAGTATGTTCTCCTTGCCCTCAAGTTCAATTCTTGGCAAGAAATTGTCTCACTTATTCTGACACAGAGGGCAATTCATCATAATTCCTTCTACTCATAAATAGCGTATCTTTTTTCTTTAGCTTTGCAACTCTCCAACTTCACAACTTTCATACTTTGCTACAGCAAGTTTCGATACATGCTGTGCATACTATCAGCGCTATGCTTCAACGATACATAGCAGAGGATTGGTCTTCCACCTGCCGCGCGTGAAGTCAGGAAAATCCATCGGACGAGACTTGTTAGCCACCGACCGTTCGCTTAGTTCAGAGACAACGCTCCAGGCAGCCGCATCGTAAACGTCCATATCCGGCGGCGTGCCGGTGTGCAGGGCCTGTATCAATCGATAAACCACCATATAATCCATCCCGTTGTGCCCGAAGCCACTGGCCTTGTTGCCCATCGCCTTCCACAGCGGGTGGTCGTAGTCCTTCTGATACTTATCAGCAGGTTCCCAAGCGTGGTTGGCACTTTCTCCCTCGATGTAAATCCTGTCGGGGTATCCCCGAAAAATGCCTTTGGTGCCCTGCACAAGATTGAT
>JAGMDR010000279.1 GCA_023128595.1 Planctomycetota bacterium
TCGGTTATATCCGCTGGAACAAGGAATGCCTTCGGCCTTCAGGGCAGCGAGGAACTTGCTGCGGGGCACGTTGTTGAAGTACTCTTTCTTGTACCGGAACGGATAGAGATGATAGGCCGCCCGGGTAACACCATCATATAATTTATGGGGGATGATCCCAGGGACATCCTTGATGCGGGAGGTGAGATACTTGGCGTTTTCGTTGCGGGTTTGAGTTTGTTCTTCCAGACGTTTCATCTGAGCAAGCAATATAGCGGCCTGATATTCTGCCATTCTGCATTTGGTCCCCAGGATGGCATTTCCTCTTCCTGTTACACTTCCATGCGGTCTTCCGAAGTTGTGATAAGAGTAACATTTGTCCATTATTCTGTCATCATCTCCCAGAATAGCACCCCCTTCCCCGCAGGGCAGATTCTTGGAGTTTTGGAAACTGAAGCAACCCAGGTCTCCCAGCGTGCCGCACTTTTTGCCCTTCCATTCCGCCATCCAGGCCTGACAGGCGTCTTCCACGACCAGCAGATTATGCTTCTTGGCAATGGCATTAATCTTGTCCATATTGGCCGGCAGTCCCAGAATGTGAACCGGCAGGATCGCTTTGGAGTGTTCGCTGATCTTTTCTTCTATTTTATCCGGGTTTATCTGAAATGTTTCCGGGTCGACATCAACCATAATCGGCAGGACGCCGGAGAGAAAAATCACATCTATCGTTGCAATAAATGTGTAAGGGGGGACCAGAACTTCATCTCCAATACCTATTTCAAGTGCGTGGAGTGAGGTAAGCAGTGCACTGGTGCCGTTGGTAGTGGCAAGACAGCGTTTCGCCCCCATTAGTTGCGCGTACTTTTTTTCAAATTCTGCGACTACTTTGGCCCTTGACCATACTCCACTGCGTAGCACGGATAGAACGAGCTGTTCGTCTGCATTTCTATCCCAAACAGGCCACCCAGGAAATCCTTTGGCTCTAACCGGTTGACCGCCAAGAGCAGCGAGTTTCGTGGCTTTTTTGCTTGGATTGGCATAAGAAGGAATCGCTCTTGATGCAACCGCAGCGAGAGAACCTGCCGATGCTGCAGCCATAAATTCTCGCCTGGTTAGATTGTTCTTGTTCATTTTTAGCCCCTTTCATCTATTGAAAGTCTTGTGCAAGGCACATAAATCTTCGCAAAAGACTATTTTGGTCACTATTCTATTGCCTTCCATTATAACGCGCAGGCGTTGATATGCAACTAAAATCTCCCTCAATCTTACTCAAAGTGCCGGCAGGTGTTTGGCTGCCACGACTTCAGTTGTTCTTTGACGTTTGCAGTTTTTTGACCAGCTCGTGCACTTTGTCCACGACCCGTTTCTCAACCGACGGCGCAAACGGCCCCGGCAGCTCCGTGTATCGCATCGCGCCGCCGCCTTCATAACCGCCTTCTCGCAAGACGCGCAGTGAAGGCACGTAACCGAAAACGTCATTCGAGTAACCGGCAACCCAGACCGTTGGACCGGCCAGTTCAGCTTTGAGACGCAGCGAATAGTCAACTACTACTTCGCCGGCCAGTGCGATAAGAGTCAGGTCGTCGCCGAATTGGACAACTTGCACCAAATACGGATACGTCGTGCGAATCTTCCCCGTTTGCTCCAGTTCCTTCAGCAGCACTTCGGCATGTTTGCGCTCGTACTTGTTGTTAGATTTCGCTTGCTGCTCGAGCTGCTGGCGGCTTGGTGGCTCAGCAAACTCCAGCGTCACCATATCCAGGACAGTCCGAACCGGTCCCCGAATCGTGCGTGCTCGGCTGAGCAGTGCTGCTTCGACTGCGTTGGCCAATGCACGCCCATGCTGCTGCGCCAAAGTCAGCGTTCCACGAGGGTATGGATTTTGGTCACCGCCGCAGCCGGTTATGAAGAAGGTCGTTACTCCGGGATGCGCCTCCTCCAGATACTGTTGGGCGAAACCGGAGTAATCGCCGCAGAATTTGTAGAAGCTAAGCGTAGTGTTGTGACAGGCGTACCCGAATAGGACGGCTCGCAATTTGCCGGCCGGGCTGTCAACCCGCAAAACGGGAACATCGTGATCGACCGGGCCGTCAGGGTTGGGCGAGATGTGGTAGCCGCGTTCACTTTTCGATCGACGGTTCATCGCAAAGCCCGCTCGGGCGTGCGTGTAGGCCAGTCGGGCAGGCGCCGGCTTGTCCAACGCTTCACCGATCAGTCGCACCAGTCTTTGCTGTAGATGTTCGCTGTACTCGTGGCACTGCTGAATCTGCTCCGGCGTCAGACCATAAAATGAATTCCCGTAGATAGATTGCCTGGACTTGCGTAACACCGGCCCGCAATGAGTATGCGAGGCGTTTATCAGCAGTCTCGCCGGGTCGAGTTGATAGCGCCGGTTGGCCTCTTTTTCCAGCCAGTCGCGCATCTCGCGGTTGATGCCAATCAAATCAACCGTGACGATTACCAGCCTCGTGCCTTGAACATGTTCTAATGCCAATGCCTTGGCGTACAGGTCGTGGACCTTTCCTTCCGACGGTTTTGTTCGCGCTGCGTATCCGGCCATCCACATTGGATGGTCCGGAGTAATGACAACCGAGGCAATGCCGACTTTCCACTCAGCCTGCTGCTGGTTTGCCATAACACAAGGCAGCCTGACCGCCTTTTGGCATATCAAACCGGCTACAGCAACCAGGCACAAAGCCAGTATCAAATTGGACCTCGCCGGCTTTCTCCGCCGAATGTCGATGGTTTGTCGATTCATTTTGGTGCTCCTTAATACAAGAGTAAGTACAAACAGAAACAGGCCGGCACCGCAGGATACACAAATCGTCAGTTCAATTCCAGCCTATTCTGTAGAAATTCTACTTGCTCGTTACTCGTGGAACATTTAGCCTTGCAGACATGGCTGTCGGCCTCTACAATACTCCTATCAATCAATATACTGGAGGTGCATATATGTTGGGCGTCAGACTTGTTGACTGGATGGTAATTGTCGTCTACCTGGTGGGTATTACCGTCATCGGCCTCTGGGCGGCAAGAAAGGTTCGCAGTTCCACGAGCTTCTTCATCGGCGATCGCAAGTTTGGCAAAATAATGATGGCATTCCTGATGTTCGGAACCGGGACCCATTCCGACCAGGCCGTCAGTGTTGCCGCCAAGACCTACCGTGTCGGCGCTTCGGGAATCTGGTACCAGTGGCTATGGCTCTTTGTAACACCGTTTTTTTGGCTGATCGCCCCGTTTTTCCGCCGAATGCGGGCTGTGACGACCGGAGATTATTTCGAGGTTCGCTACGGGCGCAGCGTCAGTGGTCTCTATGCCGTAATGGGGATAATGCAAATGCTGGTCGCCATCGGGGTCATGCTCAAGGGCTCCGGGGCAATGGTCAATGCCGTCTCCGGCGGCGCGGTCAGTGCTAATCTTGCCATTATTGGGATGACGGTCATGTTTGTTACTTACGGCGTTGCCGGTGGACTCAGCGCCGCTATCATTACCAACTTTTTCCAGGGATTGCTGACTATTGTTTTGTCTTTCCTGATCTTGCCGTTTGCCCTGGCGAAGGTTGGCGGTATGAGCGGTCTTCGGGAATCCATCGCTGACCCGGCGATGCTATCGCTCGTGGCGCCAGGTGAGATTACATTCTTTTTCATCACCATCATTGCCTTCAATGCCTTAATCGGCTGGGTGACTATGCCTGAGACCATGGCAAACTGTGCCGCGGGAAAAACGGAAATGGAGGGGCGAATGGGGGTGACGGTGGGAATATTCGGCAAACGAATATGCACCGTTGCCTGGATGTTGACGGGGCTGTGTGCCGTAGCTATGTATGCCAGTGTTGAGGATGTTGACCTGGTTTACGGTCGGATGGCGCGCGAGCTGTTGCCCGGCATTGCCCCCGGACTGAT
>JAGMDR010000028.1 GCA_023128595.1 Planctomycetota bacterium
AGGACGGTGATTGCCGTCCTTTTTTCATATCTTGTAACACCACACGGGCTGGAAGCCCGTGCCACGAGCACGGTGATTGCCGTCCTTTTTTTATGTCTTGTAAGAGGCGTCTTCTGCCGTTACAATCAGCCGACCTTTTGATTCTAATTGACTTTTGAGAAGCTGAATACGCTATGCTACCTATTCGGACAAACATCCGGCCCAGGCAGACTCCTTATGCAAACTATGTCTTGATAATCGTGAATGTGCTTATTTTCCTGGTCAGCTACCCTGGGAGAGTGGTAGCTCCGGGTGTCAGGGAGGTCGTTGCGCCGTGGGCCCAACAATTTGAGCTCGTTCCCAATCGGCCTGAGCTGTGGCAGTTCTTGAGCTACGCCTTCCTGCACGGCGGTTACATGCACATCATCGGCAATATGTTATTTTTGTACATTTTCGGGAACAATGTGAACGCCAGGCTCGGACATATTTCGTATGTGTCTTTTTATTTAGGCGGAGCGGCATTTAGCGGTGTGGGTCATGCGGTTATCCACTCAGCTTCGAGCGTGCCGACTTTGGGTGCGAGCGGTGCTGTTGCGGCTGTGACGGGCGCGTACTTGGTGCTGTTTCCACAGACGCTGATAACGGTCCTTTATTGGTTCTTTTTCATAGGAACTATCGACGTGCCCGCACTGTATTTCATTGGGCTTAAGATGATTCTGATAGACAATGTAATTGCAGCTACTTCGGATCATATTGCCTACGATGCACACTTGGCTGGATACGCCTTCGGCATTGCGGCTATCCTGGGTGTGCTTGCAACCGGCTTAGTCAGGAGCGACAATTTCGATCTCTGGGCGATGCTAAGGCGATGGAACCGTCGGCGTCGGTACCGGGACGTTGTGGCGGGCGGCTATGATCCGTTTACGGGGCAAGTGCGGGCCAAGCAGGTAAAGGCCAAGCAGGTAAAGGCCAAGCAGGTCAAGACAGCGGCCCAGAAGCTTAATGAAAAGAAGATGGCGGATATTCGTAACGAGATCGGCAAGCGGATGCTGGAACGCAACTTGGCCGGGGCAGCGGGGCTGTATCTGGAGCTTATGGGCCTTGACGAGGGGCAGATTCTGCCTCGTCAGCATCTGCTGGATATCGCCAACCAGCTTGCCAGCGATAACAGGCCGGCAGAATCGGCCCGGGCGTACGAGCAGCTCTTAGCTCACTACAGCAGCTACGAATACGCCGGGGAAGTCGAGCTGATGGTCGGTTTGCTGTATTCGCGGTATCTCGATCAGCGGGCGGCGGCGTTGAAGTATCTGCACGCGGCGGCGGCCAAGCTCTCGGACCCCGGACAATTGAAGATGTGCCGCGACGAGCTTGCTCGATTGGAAGAATCGGGGGGATGAGATTTGGCTCCGGCGAGCATATTCGGGCGAATAAAGATGTTGACAGCCGGCCGGAGGCCTGCTAATTTGAACGAGCAAAAGAAGATCACTTGACAATTGGTCGGTTTTTGGATTTTAGAAAAGAATCTTTTTTTTTGGGAGATAGAAAGATGAAATCACATATCAACTTTTTGCTCATAGTTATTTTAGCGAGCTTTGCGTCGGTGGGTTTTGGGCGGCTTGGGCCGACGGCGGGAGTGCCGGCTCCGGCGGCCGACCCGAATGCGGTGAGTGCGCCGTCTTTTCCCTACATTGCGGAGATAACGGGTGATAACGTTTATATTCGTTCGGGCCCCGGTATGAACTATTACAGTTGCGGCAAGCTCAACAAAGGCGAGAAGGTTAAGGTGGTCAGCCGGCAATTTAGCTGGTCCTGTATTGTACCGCCGGCGGGCAGTTTTTCCTGGATTTACATACCTTATGTGAGCATCGACCCGGACAATCCCGGGACGGGTATTGTTACGGGCGACAATGTTCGTGTCTATGCCGGCTCGGACGTGGTAAAGGCAATTCATTCGACGCTGCAGTTGAAGCTGGACCGTGGCGAGAAGGTCAAATTGTTGGGCGAGCAGAAAGAGAATTATTATAAGATTGCGCCTCCGTCGGGCGCGTATCTCTGGGTGAGCACGAAGTTTACGAAGCCGTATGTGGTGTCCGTGGAGCCAACGCGGATTACCAGGACGATTGACCCGAACGAGCCGAGCGATCCGAACGAGCCGAGCGATCCGAATGAGACGACAGTCGTTGTTCGGCCAGTGAAGGTCTCGGTCGAGGCGGAGAAGCTCAAGGAGTATCAAGCTCTCGAGAAGAGACTTCAGGCCGAGCGGGCCAAGCCGATGGGGCAGCAGAATTACGCGAGTATCAAGAAGGCGCTCGAGGCGATAGCGAAGAACAAAGATGCGGGCAGGGCCGCACGCTACTGCGAGTTTGTGATTAGGCAGATAGAGCGTTACGAACTGGCGCAGGTGGTATCGAAAGAGCTTGAGCTTCAGAATAAACAGTTGCAGGCGATTCGGGAGCGGATAGACAAAGCCCGGAGCACGCGGCTGGCACAGGTGAAGAATCTGGGGCGGTTTGCGGTAGTTGGGAAGCTTGAGGTTTCAAGCATTCACGGCCCTGATACCGAGTTGAAACGTTACCGGATAATCGGCGAGTCGGGCAAGGCGATTTGTTACGCGCGGCCGATGGGCGGGGCCGTACAGGCGGATTTGAGCGGTCTGATAGGCCGCAAGGTCGGGCTGGTCGGGACAATATCGGCGTATCCGCAAACCGCGGGAGCCTTGGTGAAATTCACCGAAGTAGTGGGGCTAAAGTAATCTACACCGTGGAAGTCGAAAAATCATCGCAGGCGCGGTATGCCTCTATGACGGCGATTTCGCCTTCTTTGCCGGGTTTGCTTCTGCCGTGCTCCATACAAAGGACGCCGTCATAACCTTTCTTGTGCAGGCCTCGGCACAATACCTGAGGTTATCAATGACGTTTGCGGTCTGATAGTCCCGCTCAAGGCCGTTATTGTAGCGTCCGGGGACGACGAGCGCCCACCTGGCGTTGGCGCGCCTGGCAAACTCGACGCCCTCTTTCATTTTCGCTGTGAGCTTGCCGCGCAGGTCCTTGTCGTTGCCGACAAAATCCAAGCTCTTTCAGGCCTTTTTGAAGGCGGTCCACTTCCGCTGGCTCTTCGTGCTGGCCAAAACGGTCTCGATAAAGAGCATGCCTCGCAGACCGTCGTCAACGTTGGGGAAGTCCTTTGCGAGCGGGTCGGCTTTGGTCCTGGTCATCCTGGCACGGACGGTGTCGGCAAAGTTGCAATAGACGTTTGCGAAGGCCTCGAAGAAGGCTTCGGGGTGGCCGAACGGCAGGCGCGTGGCGCGGCCGGCCGCGGCGCTTGCCGCTGCGACATAGTCGTTGCCGCGTCGCCAGACCTGAACCGGGCCGTCGGGGACCTTGACATACAGGTAGTTGGGGTGCTCCTGGTGCCATTCGAGAGACTTTTCTTCACCGTAGATCCAGATGGCCAGACCGTTTTCTTCTCCGATAGAGATCTGGCTTACGTGGAGGACACCCCTTGCCCCGTTGTTGAATCGCAGGAGGCAATTGCCGTCGTCGTCGAGCCTGCGGCCCTTGACGAAAATGCTAAGGTCCGCACAGAGGTGGGTGATCTTCAGGCCGGTGATGTATTCCGAGAGGTTCTCGGCGTGTGTGCCGATGTCACCCATACAGCCGGCGCCGCCGCTTTGCTTGGGGTCGGTTCGCCAGGCGGCCTGCTGCTGGCCCGTCTTCTCTAATGCGGTGGCCAGCCAGCCCTGCGGATACTGGACCACTATCTTGCGTATCTTTCCGATCTCGCCGCCGCGGACCAGGTCCCTGGCGAGCTTGACCATCGGGTAGCCGGTGTAGTTGTGCATCAGTCCGAAGACCTTGCGGGACTTCTTTACGAGTTTCTTCAACTGCTTGGCCTCGGCGACGTTGAAGGTCATCGGCTTTTCGCACATTATGTGGAAGCCGGCCTCGAGGAAATCCTTCGCAATGGGGAAATGCCAGTTGTTTGGCGTGGTAATCGAGACGAAATCGATTCTCTCGCCGTCGGGCAGCTTGAGCTCTTTGTCGATCATCTCCTCGTACGTGCGATAGACCCGCTTTGAGGGCAGCATAAGCTCTCTTCCCTGCTGCTTTGACTTTCGCGGGTTAATATCGAACGCCCCGGCCACCAGCTCGATACCGCCATCCATTCGAGACGCCTTGCGATGGACATCGCCGATGAAAGCCCCCGGCCCGCCGCCAACCATACCCATGTTCAACTTCCTGTTGAGATTCATACCTGCTCCTTTCAATCAAATATTCGCGCGCATAAAGTTACGGTTATTGACTGGTGACACACAATTTTTTTCAAAAAGCATTACCTCCCGGCCAAAAACGCCTTTTCGAGATTATAGAAAACCGGGCTGATAAAGCAACCCGAAAAGGCTCTTTTCACCGTTCCAGGGGCCAAGCCCCATCGAACAGTCGAATATAGCTAAAACGCCCCCATGCCGCAAGGGTCTGCTTGAAAAGAAATCGGGAATTCGGCCGCGTGGTCGGATTTTCCGGTAATCCGACAACAAACAGAAGTTTGGGTTGACAATAGTCGCCCTTGAACTATATATCTACGGGCGCCAACCTTGGATTTTGACTGTTTTGGTAACAGTGCCATAGGGAACTTATGATGGATAGCGATATCACGACGGCGGGTGTGGATTTGTATTTTATCGGGGTCCGGACGCGGGTTCCGCTGAAGTTTGGGCCTGAGACGCTGACATCGGTTATATGTGCCCGCGCCTGCGTTACAGCAACAGACGCCCAGGGACAAAGGGCACAGGGATGGGGCGAGACTCCGCTGAGCGTCCAGTGGGCCTGGCCGAGCAATATCGCCTACCAGGAAAGATGCGAGGCGATGCAGCTTTTCTGCAAAATGCTTGCCGAGGCCTGGGCAAAATTCGACGGGCGGGGCCATCCGATTGAATTGGGAAATGCCTTTATCGAAACTCAATTGCCGGGCCTTCTGGAACGGCTCAACGATGAGCGGGGTGAGCAGGCCGAGCCGATGCCGTACCTGGCGGCCCTGGTTTGCTGCTCGGCCTTTGACGTGGCTGTCCACGATGCCTATGGCCGGCTTCTCAGGCGGGACGTCTATTCGACATACAACGCGGAGTTTATGAATACGGGTTTGGCCGGTTTTCTCGAGCCGGCGGCGGGCAGCGGTGTGTCCTTCGAGGGCAAATACCCTGCCGCTTTTCTCGAATCCCCGCCTGCCGAGCGTCTCCCCGCGTGGCACCTGGTCGGCGGCAAGGATTTGCTGGACGAGTCGGAATTGACCGGAGATGAGCCGGATGACGGATATCCGGTGCTGTTAGGCGACTGGATCGAGCGCGATGGGCTGATGTGTCTGAAGGTGAAACTGCGCGGCAACGATGCGGCCTGGGACTACGAGCGCCTGGTCAAAGTCGGCCACATCGCCACCGAGTACGGTGTTCTGTGGCTGACAAGCGATTTCAACTGCACGGTTACCGAGCCGGAGTACGTGAACGACATTCTGGACCGGCTGATTGTTGAGCATCCGCGGATTTATCAGATGATACTCTATGTCGAGCAGCCTTTTGCTTACGACTTGGAAAAGAATCAGATCGATGTCCACAGCGTCTCGGCCCGCAAGCCGCTGTTTATGGACGAGAGCGCGCATGATTGGAAGCTGATCAGCCTGGGCCGCAGCTTGGGCTGGACGGGCGTCGCGCTCAAGACCTGCAAGACCCAGACCGGGGCGATTCTGAGCCTCTGCTGGGCCAAGGCGCACGGAATGACCCTGATGGTCCAGGACTTGACCAATCCTATGCTGGCCCAGATTCCGCACGTCCTCCTGGCCGCACACGCAGGGACGATTATGGGCGTCGAGACAAATGCGATGCAGTTCTACCCCGCGGCCTCGGCCCCCGAAGAAGCGGTCCATCCCGGACTCTACCGGCGGCGGGACGGCCTGGTTGACCTGACAACGATAAAGGGGCCGGGGTTTGGATATCGAGTGGACGAAATCAAGAGGACTCTGCCTGAATCAGCAGCTAATTTTTAGTCTTGCGTTAATTCTTACCCGGAGATCTCAATATCTCCTTCCCAACATAATATTATGTGGTTTTCCTCATAATACCGAACATTCAGGTAATTCCGGGAACACCATACTTAATTCCAGCCGTCCTCTGCCTCCCAAAGGTCCCCAGTAATTCAGCCTACCCGCCGTCCTCTATCAAAACCTGTCACTATCAAGAACAACTCATCGAAAAACGTACCGTACCCGTCGGACTTAAAAAAATGTACCGGACACTTTATATTTCCCGGTCCGCCCCTATTATCTCTCGAGGGACTTGACGTTCATTGCTGTCAAGCCTTTATCACTGGTGTTGGTGGTCATTGTAGCTTCTCATTCAAGATGCGTTTCGCGCGTTCAAAGGCCGGCAAGTGACTTTCCATCGTTTCAGGTTCCAGTTTGCCCAGTATCTCGAAGGAACGCTTGCCTTTCTGGTAGGCGTTGGAGCAGTTGCGCGTTGCATGTTTCAGTCCCTCCTGAATGTCCCGCCGATTACCTTGCTCAAGACTAATCAGCGACGGCAATGCAGATTCCTGAAGGCTGCTGCCATAGTGTTGTCTGAGGGTATCGCGGTCGGCGACGATCCAAGTCTCCATACACGTTGTCATGAACAACACCTGTTCGTCATCAGCCCCATCCGGCCGTTCCCAACGGTCGCAATTCCTGAGGTGATCCCAGGTCTCCTCGGGATTGCTCACGGGCTTCTCACTATCGATCAACATGGCCACATATTCCGCCTTGTTGCTCTCGTGCGCCGTCTTGAAGTCGCCATACGCTGCTGAACGACCGCCGCACGCCACCAATCGAGGCATCCGCCCGGAGAAACCACACCGTTCCAGCA
>JAGMDR010000280.1 GCA_023128595.1 Planctomycetota bacterium
TGGTCGGCTCGTGCCTCGGTTATGCGACCGTCGGCGCCTTCAATCCGCTGTTATTTGTCCTGGCATTGGCGGCAATAATCCCCTTGAACCTCGGGGTCAATTTGGCCAACGATTACTTCGATCACATCTCCGGAAACGACTGGGCCAACAAGAATCCAACGCCCTTTTCCGGCGGAAGCCGCTACATCCAAAAAGGCATTCTCTCGCCCAAAGCAACATTGCTCGGCGCGCTCGCCGGGCTGGCATTCAGCTCGGCAATCGGTGTTGTGATTCTTTTATTAACGCAAAGTCTGTTTATCCTGGTCGTCGGCCTGCTCGGTCTGCTCGGGGGATATTTTTACACTGCCAGGCCGATTCAACTGGGCTATCGCTCAACGGGAGAGACCGCGATTTTCCTGCTGGTCGGCGTGCTTCCCGTATATGGCTCGTACTACCTGCAGACCCGGACTATCGACGCCGTTGTGCTGCTGCCCGCCTGCCTGGTCGGGATACTGATTTTCCTGATTATCCTCGTAAATGAGTTCCCGGATGCCGCTGCGGATGCGGCGGTCAACAAGAGAACGCTTGTCGTCGTTTTCGGCGTGCCGGCTGCGGTCTGGATTTACCGAATCGCCCTTGCTGCGAGCTACGTCATCGCAATCGTCGCCGTCCTGCTCTACCGCCCGATGTTCTTCGCCGGGTTACTCTATCTGCTCACACTGCCGATCGCGATCCTCGCGGCCAAATCCGTAAACAAAGAAGATTTGGTCAAGCCCGGCCTGTATCGCGCCAGCCAGATTACGGTCCTGCTGCACTCAATCGGCTCGCTGGCTCTAACGGTCGGTTTTATCATCTCCGGCCTGTCCAACCCGGCAATCTAACCGCAGCCCCCTTCGCCCGACCGATGGGTCCGTGGTCCTGATAGAATCTGATTGACCTGCTCGCACCGGTTGCTTAAACTTGCCGGAGCGATGAAGATACAACAGAGAATCGAGCAGATAAGCACAGATTCCAAAGAGGGCCGTGTTGCGTGGAAAGAGTAGTTTTTGCAGATTCGTGGCGCCCGTTTTTTTCCGAGATTGGCCTTGAGTCGTTTGATGATTTTTACGACTACGCCGGCGGGACCAAAATAGGAGAGAACAACAAGAGAAACGTTTACAGGCTGACTTTAGGCCGAGAGCCCGACAGCAAAGTGTTTTACATCAAGCGTTTTCACGACTCTCATTTCAAGGATATGCTCACGGCCTGGCGTAATTTCGGCCGGCTGACTTCACAGGCAGGTGTCGAATGGGGCAACGCGGACTTGCTCCTAAGAAACGGCATCGACACATACAAGCCGGTGTGTATGGGTGAACGGATTGTGTGGAAGCTGGAGAGAAAATCGTTCCTCATCACCGAGCAGCTAAAGTCAACTTGTTTGCTCGACTTCGTCGTGCAGAGGTGGCGCAGCCTTGAACGAGCGCAGCAGGAAAAGATTATTGTTGCGATGGCAAAGCTGGCCCGCAGGGTGCACGAGCTGAATATCTCCCTGCCGGACCTGTACATCTGGCATATCTATATTGATGAAGGCAGCCTCGAAGATAATTGCTGCTTGAGTGTTATTGATTTGCACAGGATGCTGCGAAACGTCAAAAAACCGGACAAGAAGATAACGGATTTGGGCAAGTTATACTGGAGCATGTCAGGCAAATACTTTGACGATGAGCATAAGGACCTGTTGGTTGCAACTTATGCAGGCGATAGCCGGCCGGACAACAAGGACCGGATTGTACGCAAGGTTCTCAGACAGGCCGCCATCACGGACAGCCGGCGAAAACTGGCGGATCACTATGCACGGGTCAGGATTGTATCAGCTTGATTATCTCCTCGAGGTCGTTCGGCGCTTCGATGGGGGGATTGCTGAACTGGCCGCGTTTTTCTTTGTGGTAGTCCACCGTTACGTTGGGGTCCTTGAGTGGATGGCCGGTCAGCACGCAGGCGACGCGCTCGCCGGCGCCGATGATGCCTTCGGACCTCAGGTGTTTTAGACCTGCTATTGTCGCTGCAGAGGCCGGCTCACAGCCCAGGCCGTGCCTGCCGATAATCGCCTTTGCGTCGCAAATCTCCTCGTCCGTTACCGCGCGCACAACGCCGTGGCAAATATCAATCGCACGCAGGCACTTTTTCAAATTAACCGGCCGGGAAATCTCTATCGCCGAGGCGCAAGTGTGCGGCGAGAAATTACGGGCCGTCAAATCGTCGTAATAGTCGTCGATAATCGCCTGGTCAACTCTGCCGTCATTCCAGACGAGCTTCTTGTTATTAACCAGATCAGTCAAGGTGTCGGCGCCGGTGGCGTTAATAATCGCCATTCGCGGTATCCGTTCTATCAAGCCGAGCTGCTTGAGCTCATAGAACGCCTTGCCGAACGCGCTGGAATTGCCGAGATTTCCGCCCGGCACTACAATCCAGTCCGGGACGGTCCAGCCCATCTGCTCGATGATTCGATACATTATCGCCTTTTGGCCTTCGAGCCGGAAGGGGTTCAGCGAGTTGAGCAGATACAGCCCTAACCTTGTGCAGACATCCTGAACCTGGCGCATACA
>JAGMDR010000281.1 GCA_023128595.1 Planctomycetota bacterium
CGCTGCCTTATAGGCAGGTAAGATCGCGGGGTTGGGGGGCTAAACATGGGTTGAGGCAGGTAAGGTCGTGGGGTTGGGGGGGGGCTAAACATTGGTCGTGGGGGGCTGATTGGGGGTGCGGGCGGGTTTAGATTGGCGTTTAAGGTGTTTGGTGGATTAGTTTTCTTAGCGGCCGGTCATTCGGAAGAGGCGGGCTTTTAGGTTCGCTTTTGTCTTTGCGTAACGGGTGTCGCGGGAGAGATTGATCCATTCGTAGGGGTCGGTGTTATGATCGTACAACTCCTCGCTACCGTTGTTGTATAGAATATAGCGCCACCTACGTGTGCGGACGGACCAATGTTGCTTAGCGGGGTCATTTCCTGTGGGCTTGCCGGCATAGATCATCGTTAGCGCAGCTTCGGGGCCGTTCCAGGTCTCGGACTTGGGGTCTTTTAGGAATGGGCGGAGGCTGTAGCCATCGAGCTTGGCGCCTTTGCTGTTCTTCTTAGTGTCGCCTTTGAGTCCACAGAGGTCAATTAGTGTCGGATAGATGTCGATCAGTGAAACGGGGTGTTCGGCGATGCCGCCGGGCACGGCCAAACCCGGCGCTCGGATGATGAGGGGCACACGCGTGCTTTCCTCCCAGAGTGAGTTCTTGAAGAGGTAATCCTTCTCGCCCATGTTCCAGCCGTGGTCGCTCGTAACGATGATGATGGTATTGTCTTTAAACGGGCTCTTGTCCACCGCTTCGATTACCCGGCCGACGCATTCGTCGACTGCGGCCACACTGGCGAGATAGGCTTGAGTGAACGCTTTGAGCGCGGATTCGAGGTCCGGATACGATTGTTTGAGCAGGCGAAAGTACTTCAATCCCTTTTGGTCGCTGTCAAAGACATCCTTATAGTGAGTGTCTTCGGCATCGTTGGGCCTGATGACGGGGGTTTTGACGGAGTCGGTCGGGAACATGTCGAAGAAGCGCTTGGGCACGTGCAGCGGGGTGTGCGGCCGAATAAAACCAACGCCCAGGAAAAACGGCTTGCCGTCTTCCTGTTTCGCCAACTCGTTGATCCTATTTTCCGCCCACGCTGCATTGCGTTCATCGGGGGTAGGGTCGCGGTTGTCCTGGTCAACGTATTTGAACTTCTCTATCTTACCCCAGGCGCCGTATATCCAGCCCTTGTTGTCGTTCTCGTTTGGTCCATAGGGCATGTCCGACAACGGGGCGTACGAACCATCGACAGCTCCGATACTGTTGAAGGGTTGAGGCACTGAGGGGTGAGCGACCCTGTTCTGGCCGTCGTAGACAAAGGGTCCGTAGTCGGCCTTATACTTGTACTCGCTCCACACGGAAGGCAGATGGTGATGCATGAGCTTGCCGGAACCGGCAACATGGTAGCCGTTATCGCGGAAGTGGTCCATGATGGTCTTGGAATTTTTGAGCACGGGATTGTTGTACCACTTGTCCCAGAACAGGTTTTTCGAGGTGTGTGGGTAGATTCCCGTGAGAAAGCTGGATCGCGATGGTGCGCAGACGGGGTTGTTGCTGTAGGCCCGTTTGAAAGCCACGCCGGACTGAGCAAGCCTGGCGATGTGCGGTGTCTGCGCCTGAGGATGCCCTGCCATACCAGCGACGTAGTCGTTGAGATCGTCGCAGACGATCATCACAACATTGGGCTTTCGGCTCTGATCGACGACGGGCTTGGCATACCCCGCGGATGGGACAAGGCTTGCGACAGCCCCCATCATCAAGCTCTTCAAAAAATCACGGCGTGTTTTCATATCACATTCACCCGTCCTACTCAAAGATTCAAACCGGATCAATTCCACGGCGTATCAATAATTGAGCGGCAATTAACTCCTGCGTCTTTAATTCATGGCTTACAGTAAAATATCGGTTAAGGTTCTAAGGCTTTTGAGTTTTTGCCAGGCCGGTCTGCCATTCTTTACCTTTTTTTCCTGCGTAGAGCAAATAGTAGAAATCGCCTGCTTCGAAAACCTGGGGCGTAAGAATACCATCGCAGTCCCAGGCTTGGGGGTCTGGGGATGGAATAAAGACGGGATTGTGTGGATTTGGCTCGAATTTGCGGAAGTCGCGGGTTCGGACGTGCCCGATGCGCCAGACTTTGCCATCGTATCCGCCATAAAGGATATGGAAATAACGGGGGCCCTTGAATATTTCGGCTTCGCGGACCCCGCGGTTGTCCCAGGGCTGGCCGGTGCCTTTGAAAACAGGATTAGCTGGGTCCTTAGTGACGTTTGCCGGGTCGGAGACAGGCGCAGAGGCGTGACAGATAACAGGGGGCTGGTCCGACTCGCCGGTATAGATGATGTGGATAGTGTTGTCAACGACAGTAACGGAAGGATGCGACGATCCTTTCCGCTCGTATTTGGCCTCAGCGACGATCACAGGTTCGCAGCGCAGGCGCCTCCATTTTCCGAAATCACCTTCTCTGACCAGCAGGCCGGTCTGCTTGGGCCCATTCTTTCCTCTTCCCAGATAGTAGGCATAGTAAGTGCGGTCGGCAGGGTTCCAAAACGGGAAGGGGTATTCGGTTGCGATGTTGTCGAAGCCGTTCGCCGACGGTGACAGGATGGGATTACCCGGGTCGTGTTTGACCGCCGAGGGATCGCTGACGGGCGCGGAGCTGTGCATCAGTTGCCATCTTCGGTCTTTTTTCTCGCGCAAGGCCCAGAGGTAATGAACGGTTTCCTCAACGACAATTGCATGTGCGGCGGCGGCCCACTCCGGCAGTTTTCCCGCGAAGACGGGATTGCTTTTTTCGATCCGCTTGAAACTCGCAAAGACCTCGAATGGTATGGCATCAGGGTCCGACTGCGGACTGGAAAGGACAGCAGAGGTCAATAGGGCAATAAGAATTAGGGATACTGGTATCCTGTTCATTACAAGTCCTTAACTTAATCTGACATTTTGGAGCTTGTCCCTTCGGTAGTTGAAGGTTGAAATAATGCGACGGCTACTCCAGCCTGATCTTGTATAAAGTCAGGCGAATGTATTATTAACCGTTTTTCGAAAAGGAGTAGCCATGCACACAAGAGATTACCAGATCATCAGCAAGACCGAAACCCGAAAACTGAGCCAGTTGTAACCGGTCAGTTACGGGTGGGCCACTCGGTTTATCGTATTGAAGGCTGATGTCTTGATAACCCCCTTTTTCTGTGTCGAAATGGGGTTTCATTGTCTATTGGACAGCTATCCGGCAAAATGGTCAGGTGCGGAAAATTTTTTGAAAAGTATGCCGGGCCTGTATTTCCATACGGCATACGGCGTTTTTTCCGAATCTGACGGCTTTATTTGGAGTTACCTGTCCTCTGAGTCTCAAGTATAAACCACCCAACCTCCGATAATAGCTAAGCCGGATAAAAAGGAATCGAATAGTCAGGTAATCAGAGGTTTCGATGACCTATTGCAAAGGATGCCTCAGTAAACAGCAAAAGATTAACGAGCTTGAAGAAGAAATTACCCTTCTCAAGAGCAAGTTGCGTTATCAGGAGCGAACAGCCAAAGAGGGCTTTTTCGGCTCATCTACTGCATCTTCAAAGGTCCCCGTTAAGGCCAACAGCAGCAAGGAACAGCAAGGCAATCGCGGCGGAGCTAAATATTTTTTGAAATTGCATCGTCCGGGTTTTGGGGACTTGCAGTGACAATTTCCAACAGGAATTCCCCCCAGGCGAGGCCTGGTGGCTAAATATGCGCGGCAGGCGGGCGGTGGCAATCTCAACCTCCGCTACTTTCGTGTTTGGCAGCACCGCACATCATAGTTGTCAAGTCTATTCAAATCCGGTTATAATCCAGTACGTGATCCGCTCAACGCCAAAACGGAATTATCAGTGACCGGAGCCGGCTATGAATCGACGCCAATATCTAAGAACTATGGGCCTTGGGGCGGCTGCACTTGCTTTCTGGGGCTGCTCAGGCCTCAATAGGCGCACCGGGACGGAACGTCCGCCGAACATCCTCCTTATTGTTTCCGACGACCAGGGCTACAACGACCTTGGCTGCTACGGCGGCACAGAAATCAAAACGCCTAATCTCGACAAGCTGGCTGCCGGCGGCGTTCGGCTGACCAGCTTCTACGTCACCTGGCCCGCCTGCACACCTTCACGGGGCAGCCTCCTGACCGGCCGATACCCCCAGCGCAACGGGACCTACGATATGTTCCGAAACGACAAAGTCGATTACGACTACCGCTACGCCCCGGACGAGTACGCCGTCTCCTGGGAGATGGTCGGCGGAATGGATACCCGCGAGGTCCTCATTCCCCGGGTCCTCAAACAGGCCGGCTACGTCTTCGGAATCTTCGGCAAATGGGACCTCGGCCAGCTCCACAGGTTCCTTCCCTTGCAGCGAGGCTTCGACGAGTTCTACGGCTTCACCAACACCGGCATCGACTACTGGACGCACGAGCGCTATGGCGTACCGTCGATGCGCCGCGGCAACAAGCCGACCACCGCCGACAAGGGAACCTACGCCACCGACCTGTTCAAGCGCGAGGCCCTGCGGTTCATCGACAAACACAAGGACCGCCCCTTTTTCTGCTATGTCCCTTTCAACGCCCCGCACGGCGCATCCAACCTCGAGCGTCCACGTCCCGGCGCCCAGGCCCCGCTCGATTACATCCGCAAGCATTATGGCCCCTACGACCCGGACGACGCCAACTCTCGCCCCGCCAGGCGCAAACGCTTTATGGCCGCCGTTACGTGTATGGATGAGGCCATCGGCCAAATCCTCGACCTGCTGGATGAGCATAATCTCGCCGACAACACCATCGTAATCTTCTTCTCCGACAACGGCGGAAGCGGCGGGGGCGCCGACAATAGCCCTCTGCGTGGCGGCAAGAGCCGGGTGTTCGAAGGCGGCCTGCGGGTCCCCTGCATCGTACGCTGGCGCGGCGTAATCCCCGCCGGGAAAGTCAATGGCGAGTTCCTTAGTTCGATGGAGATATTCCCGACGCTTTGCAGAGCCGGTGGAGTCAATCCGCCGCGAGACGTAGTCCTCGACGGCTTCGATATGACCGACGTCCTTACCGGGAGGCGGAAGTCCCTGCGGACCGAAATGTTCTGGCAGCGGCGGGGCGACAAGGCCGCCCGCGTCGGAGACTTCAAATGGGTCGAAACATCCGGCGGCTTGGGTCTCTTCGACCTCTCAAAAGACCTCGCCGAGCAGCACGACCTCTCAGGCAAAAAGGCAGATGTCCTCGCTCACGTCAAATCGCGTTTTGCCGCCTGGAAAAGCCGTATGGACAAAGCCGAACCGCGAAGGCCCTTCCGTGACTTCTGACCGTCTGCGTAACGCGAGAATAATCTTGACTTCCCCGGTAATTCTGATGTACAATGTATTAATAAGTCAGTCATGGGAGGATAATAGGATGCGGTATACGGTTTATCTCTTGGCAGTGTGTTTGGTGTCGTCGGCAGGCGCGGAAATAGTGTGGGATTACGAGTCGCCGCTGACTGTGGTCGAGGACATCACAGACATTGGTGGCGGAGAATATCGATATGAATACTCTTTTCTCAATGAAGACACCCTACCGATAACCACTTTTGGAGTCTATACGAGATTCGAAGCACAGGTGGAAACCACGTTTACCGGGTTCGAGCCTACTTGGGGAGGAGGCTACTTCTTTTTTGTGTACCATGTCGGGCATATGTTCGACGGTAGAATTCTTGACGAGGCCATTGTTGGTTTCAGTCGCACTGAGAATTGCCTTCACCTCAGAATTGGAACGGTATGCCCGGGTGAAGCTGGAATCCAGCCGGGCCAATCCGTTGAGGGATTTTCCTTCATTGCGTCTGTCTATGACGCCTCACCAAAGTATTACTTCTATTCGACGCCAGATTCCGGGTACGCGGCTTACACAGGCCGCTTTGCTGCGGTCGGGACAACTGTACCTGAACCAATGAGCTTGCTGCTGCTTAGCTTCGGCGGGCTTGCCTTCCTCAAGACTCGCAGGCAGTTCCGCGATTTCTAATTGCTGGATTGCGTTGGATTGCTCGGGCACTTGACATTGTCAGCAAAAAGCATTACAATAAAGGTTTCGGATACTTGTCATTGGAACGAGGTAACGTATGCAGTTGAAATTGCAATTTCTCGGGGCCGCGCAGAACGTAACGGGCTCTCGGCACCTGTTAGAGGCCAACGGTGTTAAGGTCCTCGTGGATTGCGGGCTGTACCAGGAGCGGGATTTCAAGGCAAGAAACTGGGAGCCGTTTGTGGTGCCGCCCGATAGCATAGATGCCGTGCTGCTGACGCATGCTCATCTGGACCACTGCGGCCTGCTGCCCAAGCTCGTCCGCGAGGGGTTCAAAGGCAGGATATACTGTACCGCGGCCACCTCTGAGATCGCGCAGATCATATTATTGGATTCGGCCAAGATCCAGGAAGAGGACGCCGAGTACAAACGCAAAAGGCACAAACGGGAAGGGCGAAAAGGCCGCTATCCCGAGGTCCCGCTCTACACTACGGCCGACGCCGAGGCGTGCTTTCCGCTCTTTTCGCGGGTCAAGTACAGGAAATCCGTTGACCTTGGCAATGATGTCGAGGCGACTTTGTATGACGCCGGGCACGTGCTTGGCTCTTCGATTATAAGGGTGAAGGTACGGCAGGGCGGGCAGGAAAGGATTATCTTGTTCTCAGGTGACATCGGCCGCCCGGACAGGCCTATCGTATGTGACCCGACCGTATTTGACACCGCTGACTATGTCTTCATTGAGTCCACCTACGGCGACAGGGTCCATCAGGGACCTGAAGATACCAAGAAGGAAATCGCCGAAGTCATAAACACAACCAAAAAAGCAGGAGGCAAAATCATTGTCCCAAGCTTTGCGCTCGAGCGGTCGCAGGAGGTCTTGTATTACATAAATGAATTGCTACTCGCGGGCGCCATACCGCAGCTTACGGTCTTCCTCGATAGCCCGATGGCCGCACGCATCACAAAGGTCTTCAAGCACCACCCCGAGCTCTTCGACGAGGAGATGACCGAGTTTATAGACAACCACGAATCGCCATTCAACTTTCCCGGACTGAAAATTGTTCAAAGCACCAAAGAGTCGAAGGCCATCAACCAGATAAGAGGGACCATAATGGTCATTGCGGGCTCGGGTATGTGCACGGGCGGCAGAGTGAAGCACCACCTCGTCAACAATATCAGCAACGGGCGAAACACAATAATGTTTGTCGGATACCAGGCCATGGGGACGCTCGGCAGAAGAATCGTCAACGGCGAAAAGGAAGTCCGAATACTTGGCCAGGAGTACCCCGTCAAGGCAAGGATCGCCCGGATTGGCGGCTTCTCCGCCCACGCCGACAGAGAAGAGCTCCTGCGGTGGCTGCGCGGATTGAAAAAGCCGCCCAGAAAGCTCTTTGTCGTCCACGGGGAGGCCAACAGCGCGCAACAATTTGGCGATTATGTCAGAAAAGAGACCGGGTGGAAAGTGTCCGTCCCCGCATACCGAGACGAGGCCATCCTTGACTGACCCTGCCACTCAACAAATCCACTCAATAGAGGCCCGACCGTAAGGGAGGGCTAATCGACCTGTGGTTTCATAGTACACTGGTATTGAACGCACCTGGTTCCTGCGATTGGCCTGGGTCGTTGTTTTCATAGTTCCTCGGCCTGGCCCTTTGTCGCCGTCAGTACACATCCGGCTCGCTCGGCGGGCCCTCCCTGGCCTCCTTCTTCTTCCTCCTTCGGGCTGCAAACCAGCTCAACACTATGCCAAGCTCGAACAGGAAGAACAGCGGTATCGCTAACGTTATTTGGGAAATAACGTCCGGTGGAGTCGCCATCGCCGCGACCACGAATATTCCGAGGAGGACGTATTTCCTTGACCTCCGCAGTGCCTGGATCGAAACCAGACCCGTCCTGGTTAAGATGAGAATGGCTATGGGCGTCTGGAAGGCAATCCCGAAAATCAGCATAAGTGTGGTTACGAAGGATATGTAGTTCTGGAAGGTAAAGTGTGAGTTGACTCCGAGAAATCTCGTATTGAATGCAATCAGGAACCTCAGCGCAAGCGGCGCCACCACAAAAAGAAAGAACAACGCCCCCAAGACAAATAGCGCCGCCGAGAAAGGCACGGCCATATGAACATACTTTTTTTCATTATGATATAGCCCCGCCGCGACGAACATCCACAACTGATAGAACACCCAAGGTGATGAGACTATCAGCCCTGAGATCAGCGATATCTTCATATAACTAACGAACCCGTCGGCCGGGGCAAGTGTCTGGAGACGCGGTCCGGCTGCGGGGGGTTCGGGCTTGGCCTTCGTGGTTTTCACATTAGGATCATCTGCCCATGCCTCTACCGTCTCGGAGTACACTTTTTGCACGAATCTCACCACATTCGGGTCCATAGCAGGTGCATTTGCGTCGGATGCTAATGCCTCTATGAGGTTCGCACACAGAGCCGTTACCAGATCGGTTGGACCGTCCGCAGTCACCCCGTCATTAGGATCAGTTGTCCGTGGTTTAACTACGTTGAGATATGGGCGTTCTATGAAATGGATTATTTTTTTGCCTAACAAGAGGCAGGCCACCGCGCCTATTACCAATCCGAATATCGCCAGGAGCAAGCGCGCGCGCAGCTCCTCTAAATGGTCGCCGAGACTCATAGTGGAATCGAAGAGGTCCTCTTTCTTCTTTTGTGTGCTGCCCATTTCGACTTAGAAAAGGCTCGTATCCGGGGATAGCGAACCTCAGCGGACTATTTCATCGTTTCCGACTCGTCCAGACCCGCTGCCTGCTTGGCATCTTCCACGACCTCGTTCTTGATCTCCTTTACGTCACTGGCCAAATCATCGGTGTTTTCTTTGGCTTCGTTGATGCCTTTCTTGAACTCGGTCAGGCTCTTGCCCACGCTACGGGCGATCTCGGGAAGGCGTCTGCCGAATATGAGCAGCGCCACCACGAGAATGACTATCCACTCCCATCCGCCGGGAATACCACCCCAGGCCAGGACATATTGCGTGCATTCAATCATTCCAGTCTCCTTTGTTCAGCGTCGAGCTTGCTCGGCAGGACCATCAAAACGCCACCTGCCGATCCCTCAGCAACCCGACACGCACAACGGGATATATTATGGATACCCTGTCATTTTCAACTTTTTTTTTCGTGAACGCTCCACCGGACGGCGGCAGGACCATTAAAACGCCACCCGCCGATACCCGGCAGCTCGACACCCAAAACGGGACATAATACGAATAACCCGTCATTTCAACCAACCGCCATATTATAACCGGCTTCTGTCCGCTCTGTCAACAAACAACAACTTTCTTTAGATTTATTTACGCGCCGGCCCTGTCTCGTTTGTCCTGGACATCAGCACTCTCCTTGATTTGCCAATTTAGAAGTATTGACAGAAACGCCGATGAGACTATAATTCACGTTAGCCCTAACGTCAAGTAAGTTACTTTGTGGGAGTCGGCTATGCCTTCGGTTCCAGGCCGCAACAGACGTCTCGAATCCGTCGTTAGCGTTCTTCTATTGGCGGTTTTGCTTCTCATCGCCGTTGGCGTTCTCATCAAGCAGGCCGATTCTGATATGACTCGCTTCGGCCTCGACGCCAATTCGGCCCTGTACTCTGAGAAGACCCAAACCGGTTTGCAGGAGCCACCCGATTTGGCCGCGCTGCTGCCCAAGGGCTTCAAAGAGTTCTCGCCGCCCGAGACTTACGAAGCCGCGAATCTCTACGAAAAAATAAACGGCAAGGCCCCGCTATACCTTGACGCCGGCTTCCTCAACTTGTTCACCCAGCGCTTCGCAAGCCAGGATGACGAAAGTTTGTGGATGGAGCTCTACCTCTTCGATATGGCCGCGCTGAGAAATGCCTTCTCCGTCTATAGTGTACAAAAGCGGGCCGATGTTGAAACCCTCCCCGATATGCAGTTCGCATACAAAACCACCAACGCCCTCTTTCTCGTCCACGGCAGATATTATATCGAGCTGCTCGGCTCAGACGAATCGCCTGACTTGCTCGCCGCGATGACGGACGTCGCCGATAACGTCACCAGCCGGCTAAAGGTTACTAAAACAGCTCAGATACCCGAATTGAATCTGTTTCCGCAGGAGAATATCATTCCCGGCAGCATCAAGCTCTCCCTGAAAGACACCTTCGGCTTCGAGGACCTGACCGACACCTTCAGTTGTCATTACAAGCTAAACGACCAGTCCATTACCGCATTTATCAGCAGACGACCCGATGCCAGGAACGCCCAACTAATTGCAAAGAGCTACTCAGATTTTCTGATCGAAAACGGCGCCACGAACAAGACCGCCGGCAACGAAGTCCTCAAGAATATCGGGGCCAGAGTCCTTGATTTCTACGATACCACTGAAATCATCTTTACAGTCGGGCCGTTCGTCGGCGGCATTCACGAAGCAGAGGACCAGAAGGCCGCGGAAGAGCAGGCCGTAAAACTTATTGATAAACTCACCGAATCGGCAAAAACGCAGAAATGACTGAGCACAACAATAACGAAGTTGGCCGAAGGCAGTTCCTGGGCCGCGTTACCAAGGCCGGTGTTTCAATCGCCGCCGCCGGCATAATCGCTGCGAAACTCTATGACGTGCAAGGCCCAAAGCCCGGCGTCAAAGCCGAGGATCTCGTCACGTTACCGGATTTCTCCATCCCTCAAGAAAACGGCAGGACAATCAGCATTGTCACCGGCCCCGATCGGACCCAAACCGTCGGCATGGCGATAGAGCTGCTCGGCGGAATAGGCAGGTTCGTCAAAGAAGGCCAAACGGTCGCCATAAAGCCCAACGTTGCCTTTGCCTCGCCGTCTAAGTTCGGCGCGACCGCCAATCCCGACCTCGTCGCTGAATTGGTCAGATTGTGCTACGGAGCCGGCGCAAAGCGCGTCATCGTCACGGACAATCCGATTAACGACCCTGCAAGTTGTTTTACTTTGAGCGGTATCGGCAAAGCCGCAAGTCAGGCCGGCGCCAAAGTAATACTTCCCAGAGACCACCTTTTTAGACACACAACCCTCACCAACGGCAGGCTGATCAGGAATTGGCCCATCTATTTTGAGCCGTTTGAGAAAGTCGATAGACTAATCGGCGTCGGCCCGGTCAAGCACCACGAAAGAAGCGGCGCCTCAATGACTATGAAGAACTGGTACGGCCTCTTGGGTGGTCGCCGAAACGTTTTTCACCAGGACATAAACACCATAATCGCCGAGCTTGCAATGATGGTCAAGCCGACCCTTGTGATACTCGACGGTACCGAGGTTATGATGACCAACGGCCCCACAGGCGGCTCGCTCTCGGACCTAAAACGCAAAAATACCTTGATCGCAAGTACCGATATGGTCGCCGCCGATTCCTGCGGCGCCGGCCTTCTGGACCTAAAGGTCTCGGATTTGGCTTACCTTGCCAAAGCGGCAAAGGCCGAGGCCGGAACCACCGATTACGAATCGCTCAAACCGAAACGAGCCGCAGTAGGTTGAAAGTGTAATTATGAATATCTCACGTTTAGTTGTGGTCGCTTCTGTGGTAATCATCTTGGCGGGAGCATCCTTTGGTCCGGTCTTGTCGCAAGGATGGGTTGTCGTTCGGCCGAAGGAAATCGACGATGTCCTCATCAATCCCGGAATCGGCTTTATGACCTTTCAGAGATTCAACGGCGATGACCTCAATGAAGGTAAAGGGTGGACGGAGGGTAAGCCGATCGTTTATCAGGACTTTGACGGAGATTTGACAAACAAGAACTATCCTATGACCACAATCGCCTATTTTAGAATCTACTGGAAGTTCATCGAGCCGGAAAAGGCTGAGTACCGCTGGGAATTGATTGACAAGGCACTCAAAACAGCCCGACAGCGGGGCCAGACTCTAATGCTCCGCATAGCACCCTATGGAACAGGAGCTCAAAACGATGTCCCTGACTGGTACCGTAAAATGGTCGGTGAGCGGAAAAAGTTGCCCGTTGACAAATGGCAGGTTGACCCTGAAGACCCGCGCTACGTCGAATACTTCGGCGATATGATAAGGGCCCTTGGCAAACGTTATGACGGGAACGCGGACGTCGAAAGCGTGGATCTTGCAATTGTTGGGGCCTGGGGTGAAGGTGCGGGCTCGGCCCGGTTGACCCCGAGAACGAGGCGGGCGCTGGTCGACGCCTATATCGACTCGTTTGAGAAAACGCATCTTGTTATGCTCCTGACCGACCGCAAAACCAATACCTACGGGCTTTCGAGGGCCGATGTCGGCTGGAGGGTCGATTGTCTCGGAGATATGGGGGGCTTCAGTCCCAGTTGGTCGCATATGAATGATTATTACCCCCAGGCGATTATCAACTTCGGTATGCGGGACGCCTGGAAAAAGGCACCTGTTACCCTCGAAGTATGCTGGGTGATGCAGCATTGGAAAGATAAGGGCTGGGACGTTGATCACATAATCAATGAATCACTCAAATGGCACATTTCTTCGTTCAACGCCAAATCCTCCCCCGTACCGGAACAATGGCGGCCTTCGGTCAACCAGTGGCTCAAGAAAATGGGCTACAGATTCGTTCTGCGCAAGTTCAGCTACCCCGCGGCGCTAAAGCCAAACGGTAAGCTGTCTTTCAGTTCCTGGTGGGAGAACAAAGGTGTTGCGCCGTGTTACAGGCGTTTTCCTCTTGCCCTGCGCCTGAAAAACGACGAGAGAGGTGAAATCTTAATCACCGGCGCCGACATCACGACGTGGCTGCCGGGTGATATTATTTACGACGATGCAGTTTTGCTTGCGCGTGATATGCCGTCGGGAGAATATGACCTCCAGATTGGTATTCTTGACCCACTCTCCGAGAAGCCTAAGGTCAAACTGGCTATTTCAGGAAGACAGCCGAGCGGCTGGTACTATCTCGGAAAAATAAACATTGGAAACTAATGCCGTTTCTAAAAAGTGACTCTAACATTCTCTACATACTGTCATTCCGACCGAAGGGGCGACTTTGGGGTGCCGAAGTGGAGGTCGAAGATCCGCCGTAGGCGGGAATCTATTTCAATGAGTTCGCTGAAGGCGAATCAAAAAGTGAAACTTATTTGTTGCAAACGGCCGTAAGGCTTGAAAGTGTGCTTATGAGAATTGTTACGACAAGACGAATAAGCCAGGCCTTCTTCTTCGCGCTCTTTCTCTGGTTCTGCATCGTGAGCACCGTCGGTGAGAAAATCTGGCAGTTGCGCGGCTGGCCGGTTGACCTGTTCCTGTGGCTCGACCCATTGGCGGCAATTGGCACGGTCTTGACTACCCACACCCTCTACCGCCCCCTCGTATGGGCGGTGGGCGTCATCGTATTGACGATAGTCTTCGGCCGGTTCTTCTGCGGCTGGCTCTGCCCGTTCGGCACCCTGCACCACTTTGTGGGCTACCTCGCAAATCGCAAGAAGACCGCCGTCCAAAGAATCCGGCTCAACAAATACCGAAAGGCCCAGTGCATAAAATACCTCATCCTCATAGTCCTGCTCTTTATGGCGGCCTTTCCATCGCTCGCCGCCACTTTGCAGACCGGCCTGCTCGACCCCATCTGCCTCGTATCGCGCTCTTTCAACTTGCTGCTGCTGCCCATTCTCGACAGGTCCGTCAACTTCATCTCAGTCAGCGCCCGCTTTTACGAAGGCGCCTGGCTCATAATGAGCGTATTTCTCACAGCGGTTCTGTTAAATCTCGTCATCCCCCGTTTCTACTGCCGGTTCGTATGCCCCCTCGGTGCTCTCTTAGGCATCATCTCAAGATTTTCAATCTGGCGGATCGGCCAAAAAGAAGGAGAGTGCACCGATTGCAAATTGTGCGAGAAGTCCTGCGAAGGGGCGTGCGAGCCGGCCGGCAAAATAAGAATAAGCGAATGCGTCCTCTGCTTCAACTGCCTCGACGACTGCAAGCACGAGCTAATCGGCTATCAGACGATCCCCTCACGCACAGGCGAAATCACCGACCCCGATGTCTCTCGCAGAGGCTTTGTACTGTCACTGACCTCCGGCGTTCTGGCAGTGCCCGCAATCCGATTAAGCAACAAGATCGGCGCCAACTGGCACCACCGCGTCATCCGACCGCCCGGCTCACTGCCCGAACCCGAATTCCTGAAGAGGTGCATCAAGTGCGGCCAGTGTATGCGAGTCTGCCCCACGAATGTCATCCAGCCCGGCGGCTTTGAGGGAGGCATGGAGAACCTCTGGACACCGGTCCTGAACAACCGTATCGGATCGAGCGGGTGCCAGTTGAACTGTACCGCCTGCGGACAGGTCTGCCCGACGTTTGCTATCAGGCCGATTACACTCGCCGAGAAACTTGGTCAAGACCAGTTCGCTCAGGCCGGGCCGATCAGGATAGGCACGGCATTCTTCGACCGCAACAGGTGCCTGCCCTGGGCGATGGACAAACCCTGCATAGTCTGCGAGGAGAATTGCCCCGTCAGCCCCAAGGCCATTTACACCGAGGAGATATTCACCACAATAAGAGACGGCCGTCTAACCGTAAAAGAAGCCGCCCCTGATGTTATACACGTTGAGCAAAACCTTGTGCCCGGCAAATTCGCCACCGGCGATTACTACTGTGTCCTCGACGCGGATAACCGCATCAAGATCGCCGCAAACACGGAAAACTCGATCGAATTCTCCCCCGACCAAAAGTTGCAAAAGACTCCTCCGGCAGGCGGCAAAATTGAAATTCAGGTCCGCCTGCAAAGACCTTATGTTGATATTGAAAAATGTATCGGCTGCGGAGTCTGCGAGCACGAGTGCCCCGTCAGCGGAAAAAAGGCCGTAAGGGTCTCCGCCGAGGGCGAAACAAGATCCGCCGACAGAAGACTACTGCTCGAACCAGGCTAAAAACAGGGCATGTAGCGGGAATCCGGAATCCTTTGGTAAATTAGACGATATTTTGTTACAATTTCGATGGTATCTCAGGCATCTGCTCTGATTTCTAACGCCTGAACGTTGCTCATTTTTGGAGTCAAGTGCGATGAAAGACAAGCAAAACCGAATCAATCGACGAAATTTCCTTAGAACCGTGGGTGCCGCCGGCCTGGCCCCGGTAGCGGCCTCCCTTGCCTCAGCCGAAGAGAAAGTGGCTCCGAGCAGTTCTATCGCCGCGGCCAGACCCCAAAAACCCAAAACGCCCCCAATACCCCTGCGAAGGCTGGGCAGATCCAAAGTCAAAGTCTCATCTCTCTGCCTTGGTGGAAACAGCAACCTTATCGAAAGCCAGATAATCCTGAGAAAGGCCCTCGAATCCGGCGTTACCTACTGGGACACCGGCCACAACTACGCAGGTGGAAACAGTGAGCTTGGCATAGGCAGATTCCTCACGAAAAACCCCGAGGCCCGGAAGAAACTGTTCATTGCCACAAAGGCCTCCTACGCAAAGAACGTAAAAGAGACGGAAGAGCGTCTCCAGCTCTCGCTAAAGCGTCTGAACACGAACTACATCGATCTATACTTCGGCGTCCACTTCATGTCCGAGCCGGAGCAATTGACCGATGAGCTGAGAAAATGGGCCATCGAGGCCAAAAAGCGAAAGCTAATTCACCTCTTTGCTTTCAGCACCCACAAGAACATGGCCCGGCTGCTCGCCCACGCGGCAAAGCTCGACTGGATCGACGCGATTATGACCGTTTACAACTTCCGCCTAAGGCAAGAGCCCAAGATGCAGGCGGCCGTCGAGGCGTGCCACAAGGCCGGTATCGCCCTGATCGCAATGAAGTGCCAGGCCGCCGGACCCTCTGCAAAATGGGCCAAGCAGGATGTAGAGATCGAAACCGAAGCCGACAAGAAGCTCGTCGGCTATTTTGAAAAGAAAGGCTTCACACAGGGCCAGGCGAAGATAAAGGTCGTCCTCCAGGATAAGAGGTTCTCCTCCGTTTGCGTCGGAATGGACAACATGTCCCTTCTGAACGCCAACATCGCCGCCGTCAAGGACAAAACCAAGTTATCCCGCGCCGATATGCAGGTCTTTAGTGAATACGCCCGCGCGACGTGCAGCGGCTACTGTGCCGGCTGCGCGGATATTTGCGACGCCGCTCTGCCCGAAGCCCCCTATGTTAGTGACATAATGCGCTATTTGATGTACTACAAGAGCTACGGGCAACACGACGAGGCTCGAAGGCTCTTTGCAAAAATCCCTGCCGACGTACGAAACAGGCTGTCCAATACCGATTACACCCTCGCCGAAACCCGTTGTCCGCAGCATCTGCCGATACGCGAGCTCGTCTCCGAAGCCATTGACAAGTTAGCCTGACGGGCAGTGCTAAACAGCAACTTCTTTTTTGGAGTCTGATCCGATGAATAAAAAAGCTAACCCAATCGATAGAAGAAATTTTTTAAAGACAGTGGGCGCCGCCGGGCTCGGCTCGGTCCTTGCCGGCTGCCGCCAAAAAAAGGAGCAGCAGGAGCCTAATGCTGTCGAATCTGACGTCCCCAAAACACCCGTGCAAGACCAGGTCGCACAGATGCCGAAACGAATACTCGGCAAAACCGGCGTCGAAATTCCCGCCCTGGCGTTCGGGACATTCCAGGTCGATGTGGACAACCAGATTCTCCTGCGGAGAACCCTCCAATTGGGCGTGAAGTTCTGGGATACCGCCTACAACTACGGCGGCGGCAACAGCGAGCTTGGTATAGGCAAGTTCCTGACCAAGAATCCTGATGCCCGAAAGGACATTTTCCTTGTTACCAAGGCCTCCGGCGCCAAGACACCCGATGAAATCGAAGAGCGCCTGCAGACCTCTCTCAAGAGGATGGGTACCGACCACGTCGATTTGTATTACGGCCTTCACCAATGCTCCAACCCTGCGTGGATGACAGACGACGTGGAACAATGGGCCGAAGCCGCCAAAAAGCGAAAGCTCATAAAGTATTTCGGCATTACCTTTCATCAGAACATGCCCAGCGTCCTCGCTGCTGCCTCAAAATGTCCCTGGATTGACGCCGTCATGTTTCCGTACAACTTCCGATCTATGCAGGACGCCGAACTCCAGGCCGCCGTCGAGTCCTGCCATAAAGCCCAAATTGCCCTTATCGCTATGAAGGTCCTGGGAATGGGCCAGAAGATCGAGACCGAAGCCGACAAGAAGCTCGTCAAGCAATTCATGGATCGAGGCTTCGACGCCGAACAGGCAAAGATCAAGCTCGTCCTCGAGGACCAAAGGTTCGCCTCGGTCTGTGTCGGAATGAAAAACGTCAAGGTCCTCAATGCGAACGTCGCGGCCGTTCTCGACAAGAGCGAGCTCACGGCAGCCGACAAAGTGGCTCTGGCAGAATACGCCCGGTCGACCTGCAACGGCTATTGTGCCGGCTGTTCGTATATCTGTGATTCCACGCTGCCTGATGCGCCCTACGTCGGTGACATTATGCGTTATTTAATGTACTACAACGGCTGCGGCGAGCACGACGAGGCAAAAAGGCTCTTCGCGCAAATCCCCGCCACAGTGAGGCGCAAACTGCCCAACATGGACTACCGCCTCGCAGAAGCCCGCTGCCCACGAAATCTACCAATACGAGACCTAATCACAGAAGCCGTCACCAAACTAACCTGATCGCCGACTTAAACCGACCGATATGGTCTGTTATTCCCGCGCCAGGCCTGCCCTGAGCGGGGTAACGCAGGTGACTCGAATGCGGCACGCAGGGTGGGCTTTGTACCTGTTTAGCCAGACGACAGACTCAGTGGCTTGCTGCGAGGG